>NZ_JBITGS010000020.1:0-199822 GCF_044457265.1 Streptomyces sp. NPDC050564
GCGGACGAACTCCCACTCGGCATCCGACAGTTCATGACGACGTATCACCCGACCATGATCCACCACCCAAGATCATTTGACGACAGACCCTAGGGCCGGTCGTTTGGATCAGGCCCCAGCGGTTCCGCTCCGGTAGGCGCCCGGGGGTGTGCCGTAGCGCTGGCGGAAGACCCGGTTGAAGTGGAAGGCGCTGGTGAAGCCGGAGGCCGCGGCCACCCGCTCCACCGAGAGCTCGGTGGCCTCCAGAAGCCGGGCCGCGTGCAGCAGCCGGGCGTCGCGCAGGGCGCGCATCGGGGAGCGGCCGAGCTGCTCGCTGAAGAGGTGGGCGAAACGTGACGGCGACAGGGCGACGGCCCCGGCCAGCGACCGTACGGTGTGCGGCGCGCTCGGGTCGGCCGCGATCAGCGACTCGGCCCGCCGGATGCGCGCGTCGAGATCGGGGTGGCGCCGCTCCGCCCGGGCGGTGGTGAGCAGGACGATTTCCTCCAGGGAACAGAGGGTCAGCTCACGGGCGGCGGTGCCGTGCGCGACGGCGACCTCGCCGTCGGCGGGCTCCGCCGCCGGCGGCGGGCCGTCTCCCGTCCAGCGGGCGTCGGCGAGCATCCGGTGGAAGGCGGCCTCGATCCGGTCCTCGCCGCGCCGGGTACGTCCGTGGCCGGGCGCCGGACCGACTGAGTACAGCCCGTCATCGAGGGCGTACGGCCGCAGCCACCCCGACCAGGCCGCCCTGGCCTGGCAGTGCACCCACCAGAACGCCCAGTGCCCGGCGCCGGGTTCGACGGCGTACCGGTGCGCCACGCCGGGACCGAGGACCACCAGATCGCCGGCTCCGGCCACCACCTGCGACGCTCCCTGTGCGAGCCGCCCGCGTCCGCCCGTCGTCCAGATGAACAACCAGCTGTCCGCCCCGCGCGGCCGGTTGACGGCGTATCCCGGCCCCTGGTCGAAGCATCCGATGGTCACCAGGCCGGGCGGCGGGGACGGAGCAGCAGCCGTGGACAACGCGTCAGCACGCACAGACATCCTCCCGACGGGCACACCCACCTAGCGTGAAGCATCTGCGACACCGATGAGAAGGGACGGCCCGATGACAGTCATGGACATGGGCGGGCTTCGGCAGTTCGAGGAGAGCGGCTTCGCGGTGGTGCGCGGGCTGTTCGCCCGGGCCGAAATCGACGCCCTGTGCGCGGAGTTCACCGCGCTGCAAGCCGCCGGGCCGATCCCCGGGCATTTCGAACCCCGCGCCACGGAGACCGAGGGCCCGGCCGATCCGCTGCACGCCCATCCCCGCGTCCTGCATCCGCACCGCATCAACGCCTTGTCCCTGCGCTGCCTCCTCGATCCGAGGCTGCGGAGCATCCTGGAGAACCTGCTCGGCGAGGAACCCCTCGCCGCGCAGAGCATGTTCTATTTCAAGCCACCCGGTGCCCGTGGCCAGGCGCTGCACCAGGACAACTTCTATCTGCGCGTCGAACCGGGTACCTGTGTGGCCGCTTGGATCGCCTGCGACGCGATCGACCGGGAGAACGGCGGTCTGGAAGTCGTACCGGGCACCCACCGCATGGACCTGTTCTGCCCGGAGGAGGCGGACGCGGCGCTGTCCTTCGCGCGCGAGTACGTTCCGCCGCCGCCCGGCCTCACCGCCGTCCCCGTCGACATGGCACCGGGTGACGTCCTCTTCTTCAACGGCAGCCTCGTACACGGCTCCGGCCCCAACCGCAGCCCCGACCGCTTCCGCCGCTCCTTCATCGGCCACTACGTCGGCCGCTCCACCGAGCGCATCGGCGGCTTCTACCGGACGCTGACGATGAGCGGGGATCCCGTCGCCCTGCCCGCGAGCGAGGGCGCGGGGCCGTGCGGCACGGAGTTCTCGGCGAGTACTCCTCACTGACCCCGCGCGGTCGGCGGCGGGGCGCACGCGGTCGCCGTACCGTCGGCGAGTCCGATCAGGCCGAGCGGCGCGGCCCGTTGGCGTAGGGGGCTCCGTCTCCCCCCGCCGCGAGCTCGTCCACCGGGCGGGCCGTCAGGGCCGGTTCACGGTCCCGGCCGACGATCCCCGCGTCACCAACCGGCGACCCTGCGTCACCAACCGGCGAACCACCGACCGGGCGCTACCCGGCGAACCCGGGAATCGCCTGGGAGGTGAAGCCGAGGATCGCGTCGGCGACCGCCCTGGGGTTCTCCAGGAGCATCGCGTGGGTGCCGTCGATCTCGGCGACCGTCACCTCGGTGCGCTCGTCGGCGAGTTGAGCCAGATCTCGGGCCAGGCCCTTGGCGTAGGCCGCCATCAGTTCGTCGAACCAGTCCATGCCCGGGATTGACGGTACGGTCCGCAGCGCGCGCCCCAGCAGCAGCGGTACGGGCACCTGGTGGAAGAGCGCGAAGAGATCGAGCGAGTGGATCGCGTCCAGCATCTCCAGTGCGTGTACGCGCTCCGGCCCCAACTCCAGCCGCCCATCCGGTCTTTCGCGCATCGAACGCAGGACGCCCGCTTCCAACAGCTCGTAGGGGATGCCCAGTTGCTCGGACATCGCACGTTGCTGGGCGAGCACCGCCTTCAGCGCCCCGGCGGGAAGCGGCTCGCCCGACACCGTGGCCGCCAGCTTCTGCACCTCGGCGAGCCGCTCTTCGACGTATGCCGGCTCCAGGCCCACGTACTGGTCGAGGCGGCCCCATGCGTATCCGTCGAGATTCACCGCGCCGGGCGTGACCTCCGGATGCTCCAGTGCGTGAAGCACCCCGATCATCCCGCCGAGGGAGTGTCCGACGGGCAGCGCGCCGAGGATTCCGTGCTCCTCCAGGACAGCCTCGATGTCACCGAGCACATGGGGGAAGTCCCAGATGCCCGACGGCGACAGACCGTGTCCGCGGAGGTCCACGGCGAGTACCCGGTGGTGGGGTACGAGCAGCGGGGCGACAGCCGCCCAGTCGGCGAGGGTGCGTCCAGCGCCGTGGAGCAGGAGCAGGGGCGGGCCGTCGCCCCCGTGGTCCTGGACGGCCAGTGCGATGCGGTCTCCGATCATGTCCTGACGATAGAGCTCGGTTCCGGGTTACCTGAGGAGCTCGAACGGGGGCAGGGGTCCGCCGGGGAACTGCTGCAGCCGTCCGATGCCAGGAGGCCGAGGTCGACGGCCGCCCAGCACACCGGGGCGGCCCGCCGTGCGACGCGCTCGTCGGCGCCGCCGTGGGCCCCGAGCCACGGTCCATGAAGGAGGCGGCCGGCCACGGTTGCGAAAGGCGGGCCCGTGACGCGGGCGTGCTCACACGCTTTGATCCTGCGTGCCGTGGCGCGACCCGGCGCGCAGAGGTTCGAAGCCCGAGCCCGGCGCGACCCCGAGGGGTGTCGAACTCCCGCCGCTGCACGTCGGCTTCGACCACCAGGTCGGCGGCGCCTATCCCCCGCCCCCCGGTGTGCGAATCGACAGCCGCGGCGCGACCACCGTCGTCGTCTACTTCGTCCGGCAGCAGGCGTTCCGGATGTTCACGGCAGCGAGATCCAGGAGGGGAAGCACGGCCGCACGCGCGTCCTCGCCCGGGGCCGGCGGTGCCGCCCGCGCGTCGTCGTCCGGGGCCGGGGTGCCGCGACGCCGAACGCCGCTTCCACAACCACGCCATGGACCCTGCTCGCCGAGGCCGCCGACCCCGACGCCTGACAGCACCGGCAGCCGACAGCGCCGTCCCCTGACCTCCACGACCGGCGTCGCCATCGCGGCAGTGTCGCAGCGGAAGCCGAGGGGGCACCGCCCCTGATCCGCTCCATCAACCGCTTTGTACAGTGCATGGCGAGGGGGCGACATGGTTGATCAGAACCGGGACGATGACACCGAGTATCACCGGGCCATGGGCCGGGCTTGGCTCATGGTGGCGGTCACCTCGTGCTGCTCGTTGTTGGCTGTCGCTTTCGTTGTCCTCGCTGTCTTCGGCGTGGGCGTCTTCATGGCTCTCGCGGACGCTCTCAGCGGATAGCCCGCTGCGGACAGCACCCTGGCGAAAGGGCCACGCCCCTGCGCTCGGAGCACACATATGGCACACACGCGGTGCGTGCGGACAGTGGGAATCTGGCGAGGATGCCCGGTCCTGAGGCGCCGGCGGCCGGGGCGCGCCGCAACTATCCCGCGGCCAGGGGAGCGGAGTTGAGTTCGCGTACCAACTGCGGGGTGAGCAGTTCGCCGGCACGGTCGGCGAGGACAGCCATTTCGTAGCCGACCAGGCCGACGTCGCACCCGGCGGCGGCGAGGACCCCGAGGCAGCTGCCGTCGCGGATGCGACCGACCATGAGGAAGCCCCCGAGCATTTCGATCATGACGAGCTTCATGCCGCGGAAGCCGTGCGCCGTCGCCGCGTTCTGGGCGAGGCTGGTGATGCCGGAGACGACGGCGGCTAGGTGATCGGCGCGATCTCGGCCGAGGCTGTCCGAGGCGGCCATGAGCAGGCCGTCGGAGGAGACGGCGACGGCATCGGTGACGCCGTCGGCGGTGCGTACGAACTCCGAGATGAGCCAGCCGAAATTCTGGACAGCGGTGGTCACGATGACGCTCCTTGTGTGCTTTGGGCCTCGGCACGGGCGACACCTGCTCGGAAGCCGTTGAGCAGGGAGGAGACAGCGGGCCTGACGGGCGGGAGTGAGGTGGCGGGGCCCTCCGCGGGGGCGAGCAGACGCCCGGGGAGGGCGAGGAGTGCGGACAGGCCGCCGCCGGTGGTGTCGAAGAGGTGGACTTGGGCGCCTTCACCGAGGCGGTGGGCGAGTCGGCCGACGACGAGGTGGCCGAGGAACCGGGTGGGCGCCGTGAGGAGGGCTTCCTCGCCTGCGTCGGAGAGGCGGGCGTTGGCACGTTCCTTGTCGGCTTCGGACATGCCGACGCCGTGGTCGACGACAGCGAAGCAGTACGTGTCGTCCTCGGTGTCGTACCAGCCATGCACCTCGACCGGTTCGTTCGGTGGCGAGAAAGTCAGCCCGTTCTCGATGAGTTCGGCAAGGAGGTGGGCAACATCGGCGACGGCGTGCCCGCGCACCCGCACCGGCTCCACGGTCGCGATCAGGACCCGCCGGTAGTGCTCCACCTCGGCGACGGCGGACTGGACGACTTCCAGGCCGCCGGCGGGTGCTGCCGTCGGCCGTGGCGGATTCTGCCCGGCCAGGACCAGAAGGCTTTCGGCGTTGCGTCGCATACGGGTGGCGAGGTGGTCGAGCTCGAAGAGTTCGGCGAGGGCGTCCGGGTCGAGTTCCTGACGTTCCAGGCGGGTGATGAGGCTGAGCTGACGACGTACGAGGTTCTGGTTGCGGCGGCCGAGATTGGCGAGCGATTCAGTGGTGTTACGGCGCAGCCCGGCCTGCTGGGCGGCCAGGTGGAGGGCGGTGTGTTCCACCTGGTGCAGGGACGCTGCGACCTCGGCGATCTCCGCCGCGCCGCCCAGTAGCCGTGCATCGGGGTGGTCCGGTGCGTCCGCCGGCGGACGGGGCTCAACATGGTCCTGCGGGGACTGCTGGATACGGGCGACGGTTGCGGGCAGCCGGTGCCGTGCCACGTCGTGGGCGGTCTCGGCGAGCGCGCCGAGCGGGCGCGTGAGGGAACGAGAGGCAAAAGCGGCGAGGGCCGCGACGAGGGCGGCCATGAGCGCTCCCGCGACGAGATAGGCGGCAAGACCGATCTCGGCATCGTGGCTGAGCAGGTCGGCCCGGTCCCTTGCGTCGTCACCGACCGACTGCTGCACGGCATACAGGTCGTCGACGAGTACGGTCATCGCATCCCACCAGGCACCGGCGTCGGCGCGCAGCGCGGAGCCGTCAGCGGCGTCTTCCGCCCGGTTCTCGTAGGCGATGGCGCGTTCGGCGTCCTCGGTACCGAAGGCGTTCTTAACGGCCGCGCGCTGAGGTGGAGTGGCGATCTGCCGGAAACGGGCGAGGGCGGCCACGCGCGTGGCACGTACCTCGGTGAAGGTGAGGTACTCACGGCCGTGAAAGCCGCCTTTGGCGAATACGCCGTTGAGGAGGCCGCGTTCGAGAGCGACTGACTCCTTGGCCGCGGCCAGTTCCCGCAACGCCGCCAGCCCGTCGCGCAGTTGACGGTCGGCGCCGGTCGCGGTCTCCGCTACCGGGTCGACGGCGTTGAGGGCATCGACGGCCGTGGTGTAGAAGGTCAGGGTCGCGGCCCGCTTCGCAGTGTCCGTGTCGGCGCCCGGCTGCGGAGGGCGGCTGCCCTTGTCGGCGGCGGAACGGATGTCGGCAAGGCGCTGCAAGTGCCGCTGGATGACGTCCTCGACAGCGCTTTCGGGGCGCATGGCGCGCAGCGCTGTGTCAACGCGCTTGCGAGTGGCTGCGAGCGGTGAGCGGAACTCCTCCTCACCTCCCAACAGACCATTGGTCAGGCCGCGTTCGCGTTGCAGCTGGTGCACCAAGGCCTGGATTCGCAGGCTGAGGCCAACCTCCGAACGGGTCGTCCGGGCGTCGCCGAGGGCCTCCGCGCGGCCGTACACGGCGAGACCGGCCACCGCCAGCAGCAGGCAGATCGGGACCGTGATGACCACCGCCACACGGCCCCTGATACTGCGCCAGCCAGGCATCGGCCGACGGCCCGTGGACGCTCGGCCTCCACTGCGGCGGCGCCCTGAACGCCCCTTGCCTAAACCGCTCTTGCCGATCGCGCCGAGCCTGCCGAGCACCGACCGTACTCGCGTCCACACCCTCATGGTCACGAAGCTAGTCCGACCGCCGTAGCTGCCGGTTACCTACCTGTTAGGCCGCGTGGGAGATTCAGTTGCGCCGCCCTCACACCGCGGGCCAGGAGACTGTGACCGCGGATGACAAGACGGGCGGTCGACATCAGAAGCAGGTGGTGTCAGGCACCGCCCGCTGTCCCGTGGACGAGGGGCTGTCACCGCCCGCTGCCCAGCGGACCAGGGACCGTGGTCGGTGTACGGCGTAGCCCCGCGGTCACGGCGTCGGTGCCGTCCTTGACGGCCCCGTTCGACGGGGGTTGATGACGATCACTCGATCCCGAGGGGCCCGATGCCCAGGTCCTCACGCATGACGCGACGCATCTGCGCCATGGCCGTGCGCCGCTGCGCTATCAGGGGCGTTTCCTCGGCGGAGCCGACAGCCACCCCCCGGGCGTAGGCGTCGCGTATCGCGCGCAGTCTGTGAAACGCGTCGTTGCCCGCGGCAACGACCTGTGGCGGCCCCACGAGCCAGAGGCGCTCACTTGCTGTATAGATGCCAGTCCCGCGGACGGCTTCCCGCACGGCCGCGTCACGCGCCGACCCGGACATGTGATCGCCCAAGGCGACGGCCCGCATCTCTTCTCCCGCGGTTTTGAGGGCGGAAACGAACTCGGTGTACACCTCGCGCCGTACTTCCAGCGCGTGCCTGACCTCCTCCCGCCGCCACCGGTTGCGATCGGCGACCAGAGTGGCTGTGATACCGATAACGGCACCGGCCAGTGTGGAAAGCAAGGGCATCCAGTCCATGTGTTGCAGCTTGTCTGAACCAATGCGCCGACACCAGTGGTTCTCGCGGCACACTCGGATCTGACGGAGTGGCGGCCGGTCTGAATCGCGCAGAGCACCCGAACGCTGTGTTGACTCCAGGTACTCGACCCAGGTCTCTCGGCACGGACGCTTCCGAATACGGACGCGATCACGAAATGGCGAGTACCGAAAGGCATGAGCAGCCACCTGCACGAGCTCGATGCCCGCGAGGGTGGGGAGTTCGCGTCTCGCTCAGTTACAACGCGACAGTTGGCACTGGCAATTCGGCCCCACATACCGACACGTACATGGCCGCTTCGTGAAGCTCGTGCCGGACGAGCAGGCGGTCGAAGCGTTCGAGTTCGAGACTGCCGATCCCGCGCTTTGCGGCACGCTGACGACCACACTTACTGATACGGACGGCGGCACCGATGTCCTCGTTGCACACAAGGGGATTCCCGATGGCGTGCCTGCTGCCGACAATGAGACGGGGACGCGCATGGGACTTCAATGGGCCCCTCGGCCGTCTGCTCGGATGGCCTCAGGCGTTGGGACGCTTGCCGTGATTGGCCTTCTTCTTCTTACGGCCGCGTCGCTTGTTCCCTCGCTTAGCCATGACGCACATCTCCCTAATTCGGCACTTTCTACGCCTTCGTCAGTCTAGATTCGGGCTGCGGTGTCCGCATCAGCGGTGCCGCGGGCACAGCGCCCGTATACCAGCGCTCCGCCGCCCCGGAGCAATCACTGGCCTCGGTCGAATGCGCGTCGAAGCCGCCCGGACCGATCGATCACGGCGCTGACAACCGCAGGCCAGAGGCCGTGCAGAGCCCGGAACCATCAGGCGCCTTCCGGGCCCCTGACCACTCACTGCGTCATGATCTGTAGATGGATGAGCCGGGGCTTCTCTTCGCACGAGCGCTGCGAGCGGCGACCACGTACGTCAACGGCCCGATGAGCCGTCGGTAGTGACGGCAACGCTGACGGCAGCCAGGACGGATGGCGGCGGCAGCGACAGTCGATCGCGGCGCGGTACGAACCTGTCAGACCCAAGCACCAGGCCCTGCCCTCATCCTCTGGACACCTCTTCCCGAGGCGAGTAGACACCTGTTTCCGAGGCGAGGCTCGGCACGGTAGTTCGGAGCCAATCGGTAAGCACGGAGAAGTCGCCCTCGGTGAGGCCCTCGGTCGGGTCGACACGGTGAAGCAGCGAAGATCCCTGGTGCTGCGCAGCGACCCAGAGTCGATCCATACCGCTGATCTCGTCGTCGACCCAGATGAACGGGCGGTGGCCGGCCCACTCTACGAGGGGGCGGGTCTTCCAGTGCAGGCCGTTCGGGCCGTCGTTGGTGGAGGCTTCGGGCCACTGCACTACAGGCAGCCTGGGCAGCCCGACCCGTGGGGCGACGGACTCGTTGGCCTCATCCATCCATGTCGAGGCCCACACCAGGTCGCACCCAAGCGCCATCAGACGCGGCCCAACGGCATGGTCGAGCCGCCCAAGCAAAGGGTTCCCCTGATCAGGGAACACTTCGGAGCCGAAGGCGGGAGTCTGAAGCCGACTGGGCGACGGCCCAAACGGGATCAGGGGTCCGTCGACGTCGAGGAAGAGAACGGGGCGCTCCACCGGGTGGGTCACAGCGGCACGATAACCCTGCGCGGTGGAGATCTGACACTGCCCGTTCCCTGCACGGGAATCATGGGGAGAAGCCGGCGTTCGCCGAGGTCGGTTCAGCCGCAGCTCAGCGACCATCCGCAGCCTCACTCTTCGAAGGTCGCCAAGCCGCCCGTGCTGTCAGCCCGCCACGACGGTCAGCAGCCCCACTATCACCAACCCGACCCCCACAAACCCGAACTGCAGTCTCATGCGTTCAAGGCTCTTCCAGGACGTCCCCCATCGGGTCCTGGAGTGCGGCGAAAACATCACGTCTGCCCAGTCCCATACCCACACATCCACGCCGCGGTAGCCGCAGGCCACCACGGTGAAAGCGGTGCCCACGATCAGTGCGAGCACTCCACGAAGAACCACGCCGATTCCCTCCCCCGCCCCACGACCAGCGTCGTCATCGCGGCATTCTCGCAGGGGACGCCGAGGGTGCCCGCACCTGATTTGCTCCGTCGACCGCCCTCGCCGGTCGGCACCCCGTGGAAAACTCCTCGATGCGCCCCTGGGCGACTTCTGGTTCGAGGTCGCCGGCCATCCCCTGGCCAAGGTTCACCGCACGCCACCTGCTCACCCACCGCACCGACTGCACGGGGACGGGGATCCGGCTGCTCAGCGGGGCCGACGGGAACATGCGGCAGGACTCGCGCTCACCATGCGTACACAGCCAGGTACGCTCCGAACCTGCAGTGACGCCGCGTGCCGCCCAGGGGGTGATGCTGAACAAATCTGCGGTGTTACATGGTCATATGCACCAGCTGATCGGACGCGTGCGGTCCTGGTCCGGGCATGGGCTACGCACCTTCGCGGGCCAGGTCTTCCTCCTGCAGGCCATTGTGGTCCTGATCCTTGTGGCGGCGGCGGTCGCCGCCCTGCTGCTGCAGTCCCGGGCCGACGCCGAGCGCGAGGCCCGCAACCGCTCACTGGCCGTTGCCTCGGCCGTCGCCGCCTCCCCCACTGTCCGACAGGCGTTGTCCAGCGCGAATCCGACCGCCGTGCTTCAGCCGCAGGCCGAAGAAACTCGCCGACGCTCCGCCGTGGACTTCGTCGTGGTGATGAGTACCACGGGCATCCGCTACACCCATCCGAACGCCGCGCAGATCGGCCGGCACTACATCGGCAGCATCGCGGGAGCGCAGCACGGCGGGATTGTCACCGAAACGACTGCGGGGACGCTGGGCCCCTCGGTCCGGACCGTCGTTCCCGTCACCGGTGACAACGGAAAGGTCATCGGTCTCGTCGCCGCGGGCATCACGGTCAAGCGGGTGAGCGTGGCAGCCGACCGACAAGTACCGCTCGTCCTGGCGGCGACCGGGGTGGTGCTTTCGGCGGCCACCGCGGGAACCGCACTGATCAGCAGGCGCCTGCGCCGTCAGACACACGGCCTCGGCCCGGAGCAGATGACGCGCATGTACGAGCACCACGACGCTGTTCTGCATTCGGTACGGGAAGGCGTTCTCATTGTCGATTCCCAGGGTCGTCTGCTCCTGGCCAATGACGAAGCACGGCGACTACTGCGGCTGAGTGCCGATGGGGATGACCAGCCCCTCACGGATCTGGGACTCGAGTCGAAAGCCGAGCAGCTTCTCCTGTCGGGCAGGCCAACCACGGATGAGGTGATCGAGGTCGGCGACCGGATCTTGGCCGTCAGCCAACGCACCATGGTGCAGCAGCCCGGACCGGGAGGTTGGGTCGCCACGCTGCGCGACACAACCGAACTCAGCGCGCTGATGGGCCGAGTGGAAGTGGTCCAGGAACGGCTCAAGCTGCTGTACGACGCCGGTATACGCATCGGGACCACCCTCGACGTGACCCACACGGCCCAGGACCTGGCGGAGTTCGCCGTGCCCAGGTTCGCCGACTACGTCACTGTCGACCTGGCCGATGCCGTGCTGCGCGGCGAGGAACTGAACCAACTGGTCGCAACGGGACTACGTCGTGTCGCATTGCACGGCATACGCAAGGATGCGCCGCTCTACTCGCCCGGTGAGCTCATCCATTTCGACACGTCCACACCACAGGCTTCCGGCTTCGCTTCCGGGCAGATGGTGCTGGAGGCCGACCTGGCAGCCTTCTCCGGCTGGCAGGCACAGGAACCCGACCGAGCTCGCAAACTGGTGGCACACGGCATCCACTCCATGATCGCTGCTCCGCTACGAGCCCGCGGAGTGGTTCTCGGCGTGGCGACGTTCTGGCGTTCGAAGGAGCCGACACCCTTTACTCAGGAAGACCTCTCGGTCGCAGAAGAGCTGGTCGCCCGCGCGGCGGTGAGCATTGACAACGCCCGTCGCTTCACCCGGGAGCACACCACGGCGGTCACGCTGCAGCGCAGCCTTCTGCCGCACGCGCTCCCCGAGCAGAGCGCCGTCGACGTGGCTCACCGCTATCTTCCGGCAGAGGCAGGACTCGGTGGTGTCGGTGGCGACTGGTTCGACGTCATACCCCTCCCGGGAGCCCGCGTCGCCATCGTGGTGGGCGACGTCGTGGGGCACGGACTGCACGCCGCCGCCACCATGGGACAACTGCGCACCGCCATCCACAACTTCTCCACGCTCGACCTGCCACCTGACGAACTGCTGTGGCATCTGGACGAACTTGTCACCCGCATCGACCAGGATCGGGACGACGACAGTGAAACACCGACACTCACGGGCGCCACCTGCCTGTACGCGATCTACGACCCGGTCTCCGGTCTCTGCACCATGGCCAGGGCCGGCCACCTGGAACCCATCATCGTGCGCCCGGACGGCCACGCGGACCTGCCCGGAGTACCAGCGGGCCCGCCGTTGGGACTGGGAGGACTGCCCTACGAAAAGACCGAGATGCCGTTGCCCGAAGGCAGCGCCATCGTCCTCTACACCGACGGGCTGGTCGAAAGCCGGCAGCGTGACATCGATGAAGGCATCGAGCGCCTGCGTCGTACGGTTGCGTACGCCGGACGAACGCCGGACCAGATGTGCCGGGCAGCGATGGATGCCATGCTCCCCGTGGCGCCACGCGACGACGTGGCCCTGATTATCGCCAGCACCCGGCTGCTCGACGGCAATCGCACCGCGTCCTGGGACGTGCCGTCCGACCCCTCGGCGGTTGCCGGCGTGCGTGCTGCCGCCACCCGGCTCCTGGCGGACTGGGGTATGGAAGAGGAAGCGTTCACCCTGGAGTTGATCCTCAGCGAGCTGGTCACCAATGCCATCCGGTACGCAACCGGCCCCATCCGAGTGCGCTTGATCCGCGACCGCAGCCTCATCTGCGAGGTTTCCGATGGCAGCAGCGTCTCTCCGCACCTACGTAGAGCCACCACCATGGACGAAGGCGGCCGGGGCCTCTTCCTGGTAGCCCAGTTCGCCGACCGCTGGGGCACTCGCTACACATCCGGCGGAAAGGTCATATGGACTGAACAGCAGCTCTCCGCGACGCCATGACCGACCGACCCCATGTCGAGCCGCTGACAGCGAAGGGTCGGCAAGGCGGGGCCTTCCGGCAGATCCGGTGCAGTCCTTCGTGTGACAGACCGACCATCGCCCCCTTCTGTCCGACATGATCGACGCGTCCGCGGAGGCAGGGTCACGTGGCGCTCGCCGCGCACCAAAGTAGGGGCACGGAGGAGCACTGCGTCCCGAAGTCCGTAGAACCCGGTGGCCCCTCGCGCAACACGGTTCAACACGACTCGACTTTCACTTGTCCGTCAGGTGCTGCCAAGCCGTGCCGGCCGAGTGATCACGCACCCGATCTGCCACCTACCAGAACGATCCTGACGACACCGGACGAGGACGTACCCGGGCCCCGTCGTCCGGTGGCCCGGGCTGCAGGCAGCCTCAAGTCGCGGCCCTCGGAAATCAGTAGTGACAGAGCAGGTCGACGACGACGGCTTCGGCATGGAGGCCATCGAGATAGCTGTTGGCCTGTTCCCAGTAGCCGTCGCTGTCCGCGTCCGTCCACACACCGTCGAGGGTGACCAGGGCAGCGCCGGGCACGGCGCACTGGACCGACGACTGTCGGGCCATCTCGTGCTCCTGCGCGAAGTACGCGACCGGGTCATTGAGGAGGAACGACATGTCGAAGTGCGGGTCGCCCGAGACGGCCCGCTGTGCCAGGTCCTGCACCAGCGGCTGGACCAGATGCTCTCTCTTGGCGTCTGCCAGGGAGTAGCCACCCGGATCGGACTCGTGGCGGGCGACGAAGTCGGACAGCGGGCGGGCCGCCGGATGCAGCGCGGTCAGTTCCTCCCAGGCGGCGAGCATGGCGTCATGCCTTATGGCCGCTCGCCGCCGCATCGCGTCGAAATCGAGCAGGCCCCGAGGTCCGCCGTAGCACTCCAGCGGCCCGAGGCCATCGAGCTCGGCCTTCCTGCGGGGGACGGTGGAGGCCGTGACGAGCCTGCGGTCGCCGTCGTGCGCGGGCAGGGCGAGGTAGGGGCTCTCCGTATCGGAGTGGATGACCCACCAGTCCCACTGGCCGACCGGGTTCCAGTCGTCGGTGAGGTTGGCGTCGTACGGAGCCATGACGGCCGCTATCGCCTCCGGAAGCTTCCGTGGCTTGGTCGACGGCAGGCACACCGTGACGAAGAACTTGCTCATACGCGGGATCGTAAACCCGAGGTGCTCTCCGCGGCGCAACGCTCCTGACTCGCCCCGGGATCCGCCTTGAGCCGGTTGATCCCGCACTCAACAGCATGGCGTTCGCGGTAGTCGGTCTTGTCGAATTTCGGTGGCCGGGCCACCGCGAGAGCCGAGGTGGTCACCGGCTCCGCCCGCCTGTACAGGGTGCGTTCGGCGGCCGATCTTCATACCGACCGTGCTGGCATCCCCCAGGATCAACGTGACGGACAGCAGGTAGCTGCCGCCGGCCTCGCTTGGGCTCCTGCGTCGCCGACACGGGGTGTCCTGCGAGCTGCACGGCCCCGACGCCCGCATCCCCGACCCGACGGCGGCTACTTTCGGGAACGTGGCTCTCGCCAAGCGTCTGCCTCAGCCCAGAGGCCGCCAAAGCGGCACGACGGCCGACCAGGCACCACGGCCAGTCGTCGCGCACTCCGCATCTGTCGGTGGCGGCAGCCTTCCGGTTGCCCGCCCCAGCCCTCAAACGAGCCCGGCGCCGACAGCACGGCCTGGGGCCCACCCGGTAGCGGTGTTGACGCTCCTTGAATCCGGCCCCCTTTCCACCAGCCGGCAGACGACCGTGCGTCGCCGCAATGGGTCCAGTGCGGGAAGCAGGAGCCTGGACAAGGCCGTCCGGCAGAGGCTGACGGCTCGGGTCGGCGCTCCGGACACTCCCCAAGCTCACGGGCGATGGGGCGCTCGATGGCCGGAAATTCCCGAGTTCCGCCAAGAGCGCGGAGATAGCCTCAGCACTGCGAATCGTCCAACGGGGAGGGGCAGGGCATGCGAGGGCAGGACTGGATCAAGCATGCGGGAGAACTGTTCGAAGCGGCGATGTTCGGCGGGGACACGTCCGCACTGGACCGGTCCGATGACGCGCTGGACGCGATCGAGGCGCCGCTTTCCATGGCGCGGGGCAAAGTACTGCACGTCCGCTTCCTGAACGACCGCGAAGAGAACAGTCAGGAACTGGTGCTGTTCCAGCGCGCGGCCGAGTTGTATCAGCATCTGGGAGACGCGTCCGGCGAGGCGGACGCATTGTTCTGGGTCGGCTGCTGGCACCAGGTCGTGAAGGGCGACGGCGCCACCGGCAGGCCGTACTTCGAGCGGTCGTACGCGCTGGCGAAATCCGTCGACGACCGGATGACGATGTCCTATGCGATACGCCATCTGGGCTTCGCCGACAAGGACGCAGGCCGGTTGGATCAGGCCCGCGAGCGGTTGACCGAATCGGTGACGTTGCGCCGGGAGATCGGCTTCAGGCCCGGGGAAGCGGCCGGCCTGGTGGCGCTGGCCTACCTCTCGGCCGAGACCGGCGACCGAGCGGCGGCGCTCCACCACCTCGACGAGGCCCAGACGGTCGCCGAGGGGTGCGGTGCCAAGGCCGTGTCGGGGTGGATCGAGCATGCCCGCACGCTCATCCGCTCCTAGAGTCTTTCGGATGCCCTGCGGCAACAACGGCTCCAGCCCGCACCACTGACCGTTCGTCAGATCACCACGCCCGACAGCGCGTGATCATCCACGACCAAGATCCACTTTCGCAAAAGGCCCTAGCTGGCGCTGGGAAAGACGCCTCGACCTGCATGACTCCCTCGTCTCCCTCACCTGCGGCCTCATCTGCCGGCGACACCTCACAAGGATCCGATCCTGATCACTCACGAGTTGCTGGGAAAGAAAGGCTTCCATCTGCTCCGGCACACAGAAGCCTCCAGTGCGGTGAGCGCAACTGTCGCCGGGGAGTGGAGCCCGTGATCAAAAGGAGGGCGTGACTCCTTCCGGCCGCGATACGGTCCTGCCATGTCCCGATCAGCCGAGAGTGACCCCTTCCCGTCCCCTGTCACTGCGGACGACCTCGACCTTGCCGTGCAGCTCGCTGTGGCAACTCTTCGCGAGGCACCCCCGGGCGCGTGGGACGGTAAGGCCGGTTCGCTGGAATGGGACTGCTGGGAGACCGTCGAGCACCTCAGCGACGACCTCTTCGCGTACGCCGCACAACTGGGCCCCAGAACACCGCCCTTGGACAGCGAGGTGCCCTTCGTGTGGGAGAGCCGACGACCCGGCGGCCCGGCGAACGTCATTCACGCGGACCGTAAGACTGGGCCCGCCGGCCTGCTGCAGGTGCTGGAGGCCAGCGGCGCACTGCTGGTCGCCATGGTTCGTACGACGCCTCCGCAGACCCGCGCCCACCATGTCTTCGGCACCTCCGATCCCGAGGGCTTCGCCGCGATGGGAATCGTGGAGACCCTGGTGCACACGCACGACCTGGCGCAAGGGCTCGGGCTCGTCTGGAGCCCACCCGCCGATCTGTGCGCGCGAGTACTCGCCCGGCTGTTTCCGGACGCGCCGGAATCCACGGATCCCTGGACCACCCTGCTGTGGACCACCGGTCGCGCCGAACTGCCCGGACGCCCTCGACTCACCACATGGCGCTGGGACGGCACACCCCGAGCCTAGGGCTCAGGTATCTCCGGCGAAAAGGAGTGGTTCTTCGGGCTGGGTGCTCGCCCGTCGGCGCATGGAGTCACTGGGCAAGTCACCGCATGACGGCCTCTTCATGCCCCGGATCCATGGTTCGGATTCGCCTGAAAAGTGCCGGGGAGTGCCCCGCGCTGGTCAACCTCCCATGCCCCGATGATGGCCGTAGGGGGCACCGCTCAGAACGGAATGAACAGGCAGGGAGTCACCGGGAACAGCGGCTGTCAGTGGGGCTCAGCTGCCGCAGGCACCGAAGCCGACATTGCCCAGGACCGGCGCCCGAGTTGCCCCCCTCGCTTCCCAAGCTGATGTTCGCCACCGTGCGCCCCGTTGCACTCCCACTCGATCGGCATGCGCCTTCACCAGCGCCAAGACCCGCGCCACAGTGTGTGGAACCGCGGACTCGACATCAAGCCGAAAGGGAGAATTCCTGTGCCAAGCGGCGACCACATCGTACGTGGGTACTTCGGTCTCGGCGATAACGAGAGCGTCGTTCATGTGACCAGCGATGAAGACTTTCTCCTGCACGTCTGGGCCAGGAACGTCGAAACCTCGCAAGGTGGCGTACAAGTACTGACGCCCCCAAGTCAGTTTCGAGGAAGTGGGTCGACGGGACCACAGGATGGGTTGGTCCTTGACGTCCCTGCACAGACTGGCATGACTCTCGGATGCATTGGGGCAGAGGGCGGCGAGACCATCGATCTCTCCAATGCCTTTGACGCCAGAGTGACTGTATTTCTGACAGTCGTCACAGGACACGGCGCAGCGGTGACGATGACCAGTGAATAAAGGTGCGCACGGTGGTGCGGCGCCGGACCGCTGGTTCGCCACAACCGAACGTTTCCCGCGGGGCGGCGAGCACTCCGCAAGCGGGGCACCCGCCGGATGTCGTGTCGTTTGCGACCCCTCAGGGCTGAGAGGTTGGCCACCCGTGCTTGCGAGATCATTTCGATCTGCCGTTTGACCTCGGCCATCGCGGTTGTCGGCCCGAGCACACGGTCGGCCAGGCCGCAGAGCCCTTGGATCGAGTCGTAGTCGTCAAAAGGAGCACCGTAGGTCGCCACGACTCGCGTCCGTAACGCGGGCCACACAGTGGGACGATGCCTCAGATGCCAGCGAATTGGCGTCGCCGATTTCCAGAGCGTCGCCGACGGTGTCGCTTGAGGCATCGATGCCGGCCTCGAGGAGGTGGTTCGAGGCGGCTCGGGCCACGCTCGCGGCAGCCTCCTGTAGATCTGTCCGCCGCCGTTCGGCTGCCGGTCCATCGATGCCCAACCCAACGGCAGGCAGAGCCACCACCGCCCCTCATAGCTCGTGATCAGCGGAAAGGGGTTCAGCTTCCAACGAGTGAATCCAGTCGTCCGGTGAGTGGCGGCCGGCGTGACAGCGGGAAGGCCCTTCTGCATACCGGACAAGCGATGGGCAGGGAGCGTCCCGATGCCGAAGTTCCTCATCCAGGCCACCTATACGCCCGAGGGCACCAAGGGTCTGCTCAGGGAAGGCGCGAGTGGCCGCCGCACCGCCGTCGAGCAAGTCGTCACCGACCTCGGCGGCCAGGTCGAAGCCATGTACTTCGCCTTCGGGGAGGACGACGTCGTCCTCATCGTCGACTTCCCCGACCCCATCTCCATGGCGGCCGTCAGCCTCACCGTCAAGGCCAGCGGCGCGCTCCACACCCGGGCCACCCCCCTTCTCACCATCGACGACATCGACGAGGCCGCCCGCCGGCAGGTCACCTTCCGCGCCCCCGGCACGTAGACCAAAGGGTGGGTGAAGCGCTGCCGAGCCACATCCACCCCCTGCGCAAGGCACTTGACGTGGCGAGCGCCGGGCCGACCTACGGGCAGTCCCGCGTCTACCTGACCGAGGCACTGGACCTCAGCCGACGCCGCCTCGACCCTGGCGACGAGGCCCGGGCGCTCACCGCGCTGGGGGCCGTCGACCTGAGTGTGGGCGAGGGCGGCCGGGCGATTACCCGTGTCACTGCCGCGATGGCCCTGTCCCGGCGGTTGTTCAACGGCTGGGTCACCTCGATGGCACTTGTCGTCCTCGGCCTGGCTCACCAGTTCGAGGGGCGGAACGAGGAGGCGCTGGTCTGCTTCGCCGGTGCCCAGACCCTGCCGAGACGGAGGGCAGACCGCGTGTACTCGGCAGGACCTTGACCCGCCGACGTCCACCTCCGCCTCGGCCACTACGGTGAGGCCAAGAGCCGATTCCCTCAGGCGGTCGAGCTGGGCGGGCAGGTCGGGGACATCTTCCTCCGCGCGCGCAGCCAGACCCGGCTCGGCACGGCAGAGCGAGGTGAGGGAAACCCGGCCGCGGCCATAGCCCTCCATCACCAGGCCCTCCTCCAACACCAGTTGCTGAACCCGCTCACCGACCCCAGCTACGACTGGCTGGAGGTGGACATCCGCAGCCGCCTGGGCCATGCCTACTTGGCGACGGGCCGCGCCCGCGAGGCGGGTGAGCAGTTCCAGGCCGTGCTCGACGTGCAGAGCGCCCGTGCGCACCGCTCTGACCATGCAATCCCTCAGCGTCATCGGTGGTGAATCCGGGTCCTGCCGGACGTTGGCCTCGCCGTTGTCCGGCGGACGCCGCGGCTCACACGGATCGGGCCTGTGGCGGTGCATACTCTTGGCCTCTCGCCCGAAGGGCGGAGTATCCACGAAGGCAGCCGATGACCACCCTGTCGTGTTTCCGGCCGGATGATCGCGACAGGGCGTCGGATGCGACTCGGCGGATGAACGCGCACCCGAAGCCGGGTGCCACCGGATGAGCAGGCTTGTACGGAGCGGACGTAACAAAGGGCATGCCGACTTTCATGGCCAGCAGGCACGGGGACCGCGTGCCGGTGAGCAGCGTGACGCCGTCGAGGCGGTTCGAGTGGCTTCGGCGGCACCGGCGGTGGGTGTTCGTGGTGACAGTGGTCGCGCTGCTGGCCGAGATGGCGGTCGCGATGGTCACGACGGCCGTCGAGCAGACGCCGACGATCGACGAGCCCGTGTACGTGGGCACGGCGGTGATCTACGTGCAGGAGCACAGTCTGCGCTACAACCCTGAGCATCCACCGCTGGGCAAGCTGATCATCGGGAGCGGGCTGGTGTTCGCCCACCCGCATCTGGACGCCGGCTTCACGGGTGATCAGACGGCACTCGGGCGGCGGCTGCTGTACGAGTCGGGCAACGATCCGGGGCAGGTGATGCTGTGGGCGCGGCTGCCGGTGATCGTGCTGACGCTGCTGTTCGGCCTTGTCGTGCTCGCCTTCGCGCGCGAACTCGTCGGCTCCGTGGGCGGATTGGTGGCGCTCGCCCTGTACACGTTCTCGCCCGACGTCATCGCGCACGGCTCGCTGGCCACGCTGGACGTACCCGCATCCGGTTTCCTCCTGATGTCGGTGTGGCTGCTGTGGCGGGCGCGGCGGCGTCCGCTCCTGTATCTGCCGCTCGCCGGAGCGGCGCTGGGCGCGGCGATGGCCACGAAGATGAGCACCCTGCCGGCCGTTCCGGTGCTGCTGCTCCTGGCAGTGGTGTCCATGTGTCACGGTCGGGATCTCAGCCTGGTCAGGAAGGTTCGGCTGGGCGCGGCGGTTGCGGCCGGCACGGCACTGGTGGCCCTCGCCGTCGTGTGGGCCGCCTATCTCGCCGTGGACCCACGGCTGCGCTGGACGGCGCCCCCGCACCTCCCGGCCGTGCACGGGCTGCGTGGGCTGCTCATCGACTGGCTGCCCTTCCCACAGCCGTACCGGGACGGCATGCGCGTCCAGTTCGGCTTCGAGAACGCGACGTGGGAGGGCTTCCTCTTCGGTCGGCTCTACCACGGGTCGCTCTGGTACTACCTGCCGGCCGCGCTGTTGGTGAAGACGCCGCTGGGCATGATGGCGCTGTGGCTCGCCGGTGCCGTCGCGATGGTGGCCGTCCCCCGGCTGCGAACGGCCGCGCCGTACGTTCTGATCCCCCCGGCCGTGCTGCTGGCCGCGGCGATGCTCGGCTCCCGTGACCTCGGTGTGCGCTACGCCCTGTTCGTACCGGTGTTCCTCGCGGTCGCGGCGGCCGGTGTCGTCGCCTGGCGACGGCGGTGGGCGCGCGTCGCCACGGCGGCCTTGGTCCTGTTCGTCGCCGTGAGCTCGCTGCTCGCCTACCCGTACTACCTGCCGTACTCCAACGAGGCATTCGGCGGCCCTGCGCAGACCCATCTGCGTCTGCACGACTCGAACGTCGACTGGGGACAGGACCTGGGCCGCCTCGCGGACCGGCTGCACCGGCGCTACCCGCACGAGAAGGTCTGGCTCGTCTACAAGGGCGCCGGTGTGCCGTCGTACTACGGCATCCACGCGGCCGATCCGCGCGAGGCGCCGGCGAGCGAGGTGCACGGGCTGGTCGTCGTGTCCGACACCTCGATCGCCAAGGCCGACAACCGGTTGGCGGCGCTGCTCGCCACCAGCACACCTGTGGACGAGGTCGGCCACTCGATCACGATCTACCGTCGGCCTTGAGCAGGTCCAGCACCCGGTCCCAGTGGAACTCCGCGCGGCCGCCGCCCTGTTGCGGCTCTCCGGAGTACGGGTCTGCGAACCGGACGCCCATCGCGCGCAGCCGCTCGACACTCGCGCGGTAGGCGGGGTGGGCCGCCAACGCCTTGTTCACGCACGGCAGTACGGCGATCGGGACGCCCAGGCCGTACGCCTCGCACAGGGTTCCCAGGGCGAGGGTGTCGGATATGCCGGCCGCCCACTTGTTGACGGTGTTGAAGGTGGCCGGTGCGACGGCCACCGCGTCCGGGGCCGGGAAGGGGCGCGGGTCTCCGGGGGACCGCCAGGCGGACCGGATCGGTCGGCCGGTCTGCGCCTCGACGGCCGTCGCGTCGATGAAGCCGAGGCCCTGGGGGGTGGCGATGACGCCGACCTCCCAGTTCCGCTCCTGGGCCGCGGTGATCAGTTCGCTGATGTCCTCGGCGATGCCCGCCGCGCAGACGACGACGTAGAGGAAGGGCTTTTCGGCGTGTTCACTCACCCGGGAACCCTAGTGAACACACGGACTTGTACGGAGTCCGGGGCCGCTACTGAACCGGGAAGGTGTCGCCCCGCTCCGACTCCGGACGCGGGCCGAAGATCCGGCGCTCCTTCTCCTCGATGGGTACGTCGTTGATGCTGGCCTCGCGCCGCGTCATCAGACCGTGCTCGTCGAACTCCCACAGCTCATTGCCGTACGACCGCCACCACTGGCCGTCGGCGTCGTGGCACTCGTACTGGAAGCGGACGGCGATGCGGTTGCCGTCGAAGGCCCAGAGGTTCTTGCGCAGGGCGTACTCGCGCTCGCGTGCCCACTTCGCGGTCAGGAGTTCCACGATCTCGGCACGGCCCGTGGCGAAGGTGTCGCGGTTGCGCCAGACCGAGTCCTCGGAGTAGGCGAGCGAGACCTTGTGGGGATCGCGGGTGTTCCAGGCGTCCTCGGCGGCCTGGACCTTCTGGGCGGCGGTCTCACGGGTGAAGGGCGGCACGGGCGGGCGGTCACTCATGGGGATTCCTTGATCTCGGCGGTCTCGTCGATCCGGGAAGAGGATCCGGGAAGAGAGAGAACGAGCGTTCTCCTCATGACTGCTAATGTAGAGAACGACCGTTCTCACGTCAAGGAGCCGCCCGTATGAACAGCACGGCCGCCCGGGACCAGGCCCTGGCCCTCGCCCGGGAACAGACACTCGACGCCGCGGAGGAGCTGTTCTACGGGCGGGGCATACAGACCGTCGGCATGGACGACATCCGTGGCGCGTCGGGCGTCTCGCTCAAGCGGCTCTACCAACTGTTCCCCGCCAAGGAGCAGCTCGTCGAGGCCTACTTGGAGCGGCGCGACATCCGCTGGCGACAGCGACTGGCCGAGCACGTCGATCAGTGCGAGGAGCCCGAAGAGCGGATCCAGGCCGTCTTCGACTGGCTCCGGCTGTGGTTCACGGAGCCCGACTTCCGCGGGTGCGCCTGGATCAACTCGTACGGGGAGCTCGGCGCCACCTCGCCCCGTGTGACCGCCCAAGTCCGCGCCCACAAAAGGGCGTTCAAGGAATACCTGCGAGGGCTGGTGGCCGACGCCGGGCTCCCCTCCCCCCTCGCGGACCAGCTGTATCTGCTCGCCGAGGGCGCCATGGTGACCGCGGGCATCACGCGGACCACGGAACCCGCCGAGCAAGCGGCACAAGCGGCGCGCGTGCTGGTGGAAGCCCGGCGATAGGGCAACCGCTCAGGCCGCTCCAGCTGTTGCGGCGGCCAGCGCCGTGACTTCCGCCCGTGCCGCCGCGAGTGAGGTGGCCGCAAGCCCCTTGAATCCGGCCAGTTGGGGAATGTCCTGTGCCCGGGTCAACTCGGCGGCCACCAGGTGCAGATGCTCGCCGGGCACTCCCAGGTTGCCGAAGTACGCCCGCAGGTAGGGGGTCTGGAAGTCGAAGCCCTCCCGGGGTGTGCCCGGGCCGTAGCCGCCGCCTCGTGCCATGACCACCACCACGCGCGTGTCCCGCAGCAGGCTCTCCCCGCTGTCCGGGTCGGTGAACGCGCCGGGGAAGGACACCCGGTCGACCCACGCCTTCAGCGTGACGGGGACGGAGAAGTTGTACATCGGGACGCCGAGCAGCACGGTGTCCGCGGTGAGCACTTCCTTGATCAGCGGCCGGGTGAGCGCCCATTCCCGTTCCTCGGCCGCGCCCTCGACCAGCGCGGCCACCTTGCTCGGCGGAACGACGCCCTGCCGCTCCACGCGCTGACCGAGGGCGGCGTAGGCCGGACCGATCAGCGGTACGGGATCGGCGGACAGGTCGCGGTGCCGGTATCCGTCCGCGCTGTGCGCCTCGCGCCAGACGTGCGCGAACAGCGCGGTCAACTGCCTGCTCACCGAGTCGGCGGAGCGGCTGACGCTGGAATCCAGATGGAGCAGGGTCGCACCCCGCGACCGGGTCATCGACGTGTGCATGGTCTGTGTCACCTCGACTTGATCGTGTACGTCATAGGAGTGACGGAACGCGACAAGGAAAGGTGACCCATGGACGGGCACGACGAGCTGGCGCGGCGGTTCGAGGCGCACCGCGGTCAGCTGCACGCGGTGGCCTACCGCATGCTCGGTTCGCTCAGCGAGGCGGAGGACGCCGTCCAGGAGACCTGGCTGCGGCTGGGCCGTGTCGACGCCGGCGCGGTCGAGAATCTGACCGGCTGGCTGCGGACCGTGGTGTCCCGGGTGTGCCTGGACATGCTGCGCTCACGCGCCGCGCGCCGGGAGGAGTTCGTCGGGCAGCGGATCCCGGACCCGGTCGGGGAGGCCGACGACGCCGACGATCCCGCGCAGGAGGCCCTGCTCGTCGACTCGGTCGGACTGGCGCTGCTCGTGGTCCTCGACACGCTGAGCCCCGCCGAACGCCTCGCGTTCGTGCTGCACGACATGTTCGCGGTGCCCTTCGAGGAGATCGCTCCCGTCGTGGGCCGCTCGCGGGTGGCCGCCAAGAAACTCGCCAGCCGTGCGCGCCTCAAGGTGCGAGGTACGCCGGTGGTGTCCGGCGCGGAGCTCGACCGGCACCGGCACGTGGTCGACGCCTTCCTCACGGCCGCCCGTGGCGGCGACCTCGGCGCGCTGCTCGCGGTGCTCGACCCCGATGTCGTACGCCGGGCGGACCCCGCCGCCGTGCCGGCGGGCACGGCGACAGAAGTCCGCGGTGCGCGGGCCGTCGCGGAGGAGACGGTCCTCCTGCGCGAGCGGGCGCGCCATGCGGCACTGGCGCTGGTCGACGGAACCGTGGGGCTGGTCGTCGCCCCGCGCGGCCGACTGCTGATCGCCCTCACCCTCACGGTCGACGGCGAGCGGATCACGGCGTACGAGGTGATCGCCGACCCCGTACGCCTGCGCCGACTCGATCTGGCTGTCCTGGACAAGTGACGTCGAGGCCTCTCAGGACCTTCAGGCCCGCCGGGGGGTCAGGTCCCGCACGGCTGTCAGGTCCCGCTCGACGCTCAGGTCTCGGAAACGGTGATGGCGCCGACCGGGCAGGCCCTGGCCGCCTCCCGCAGCAACGGGTCGCCGCCCCCGTCCTCCCGGCCCGGCAGCAGCTCGCTGAATCCGTCGTCGTCCTGGGTGAAGACGCCCGGGGCGGTGAGGGCGCACTGGCCCGCGCCGATGCAGACGTCCTTGTCGATGGAGATCTCGATGCTCATGTCCGCAGCCTCTTACCAGGTCACAGGGAGTTCCAGCATTCCCTGGATCGTGTCTCCGGGTTTGAAGGGGATGTCGTCGACGGGCGCGGCGAGCCGCAGCCCGGGGAACCGGTCGAAGAGCGACAGCAGCGCGATCTCCATCTCGGCCCGGGCGAGGTTCTGGCCGAGGCACTGGTGGATACCGAAGCCGAACGCGATGTGCTGGCGGGCCGAGCGGTGCCAGTCCAAGGCGTCCGGTTCGGCGAAGGTGTGCCCGTCGCGGTTGATGACGGAGGTCGAGAAGATCACCCCTTCGTCGGCGCGAATCGTCTTCCCGGCCACCTCGATGTCCTCCGTGGCCACCCGCAGCAGCCCGTCCGCGATGGAGAGGAAGCGCAGCAGCTCCTCGACGGCGGCGGGCATCAGCGTCGGCTCGGCGCGTAGCTCGGCCAGCTGTTCCGGGTGCCTCAGCAAGGTGAACGTACCGAGCGAGATCATGTTCGCCGTCGTCTCGTGCCCGGCCACGAGCAGAATCGTGGCCAGCGAGATCAGCTCCTCCCGATCCACCGCGCCCTCGCGCAGCTGATCGTGGATGAGCTCGTCGAGGAGTCCGTCGCCCGGCTCCCGCTGCTTGCGGTCGATCAACGAGCCGAAGTACGCGTCCAGCTCGTCGCGCGCGTTCTTGATGTCGGCCGCGGCGGGGCCGCGCAGCAGTCTGCGGGACTTCTCCTCGAAGAAGTCGTGGTCGGCGTACGGGACACCGAGCAGGGCGCAGATCACCATGGAGGGCACGGGCAGTGCGAAGGCGTCCACCAGGTCCGTCGGCGGGCCCTGCTCCGCCATCCGGTCGAGGAGCCGGTCCACGGTCTCCTGGATGCGCGGGCGCAGCATGGCGACCCGCCTGAGAGTGAAGCTCGGGACCAGCATGCGGCGTTGGGTGTGATGCTCGGGATCATCGAGTCCGAGCAGCGCGACGCGGCGGTCGCGGACCGCCGCGAACCGCTCCGTGGGCGCCGGGAAGGCGGGCAGGGTGCGGTCCGACGAGAGTCGCGAATCGGTGAGGAGTTCACGGGCGGTGGCGTGGCCGGTGACCACCCACACGGCGCGCCCGTCGAACAGGGAGATCCGCGAGAGCGGGCGCGCCTCGCGCAACGGGTCGTAGGCGGTGGGCGGGTGGTAGGGACACGTACGGTCCTGGGGAAAGGCGATCGGTTCCGTCGTGGGGGGTTCAGTCCTGAGGGGCTCTGTCATGGTGACCTCGCAAGCGCTGGTTCCCTCTTGCCGATCATCATTAGATGCCCGGGGCATCTACACGGCCACGTGAAGTTCGGCCAGATGCGCCGGACGCGCGATCTGGCCGAAGTGTGGGGGACCCGCCGCCGAATTCCTCGGTTTTCCCATGTGTGTCGTCGCCCTGGTGGCGCACACATGGCCTGATCTTCTCCAGAGTAGCTCTCAGGTAATTCGCTTGCGTGGGCAGATCCGATGGCCCCAGGATCTGCCCATGTCCACGATCGAAGCCTTCCTGCCGCCGACTTCCGCCGCCGCTCGTCCGGTGCGGGTCCAGCAGCAGCCCGGCCGACCGCGAAGGCCCGCGCTTCCCCGGTCGTGACCGCCGCGCTCGTCGCGGGGCTTCTCGCGGGCTTCGGCATCGCCATGCCCGTCGGAGCGGTCGCGACGTACCTCGTCTCCCTCACTGCTCGTACGTCGTTGCGGATCGGCGTCTGCGCCGCGCTGGGCGTCGCGACCGCCGACGGGGTGTACGCCCTGGTCGCCACGGTCGGCGGTGCCGCGCTCGCGGCGGCTCTCCAGCCGGTCCTGCTCCCGCTGCGCTGGGCCTCGGGGCTGATGCTGGCAGCGCTGGCGACACGGGGCGGGGTGTCCGCGTACCGCCAATACCGTGAGCAGCAGCTCGCCACCCGCTCGGGGCCGGATCCGCTGCTCCCGTCGCGCGCGTATCTGGCGCTGCTGGGGATCACCCTCCTCAACCCCACCACGGTGATCTACTTCGCGGCGCTGGTGCTCGGCAGCCGTACCGCCGAGGCGGTGCGCCCCTTGGAGCAGGGAGTGTTCGTCCTCGCCGCCTTCGCCGCGTCCGCGAGCTGGCAAATGCTGCTCGCCGGGGGTGGCGCACTGCTCGGCCGTGCCCTGACGGGGCGCCGGGGACAGCTGGTGACGGCGCTCGCGTCGAGCGTCGTGATCACGGTGCTGGCCGTACGGATGCTGGTTGCACCGCAATGACGAAGGATCGCGACGACGAACTTCTTCGACCGGCTCAACGCGACGATCGAGGAGCCGGCCGGGGCGCCGGGGGCTGAGCGCTTCGCCTGCGTCGGCCTCGGACCCGAACGCACGGGCAACGGCCGGGCTGTCCTCGTCGCCCTCCCCCATCCGGCGCGGCAACTCCCGACCACGACGCATACGTCGAGGCGTGATCGGCGCATCCGGACCTGGGGCCGCCCCGAGTCGTCCGTGTGCGGGGACGGCTCCACCGTGCCGCAGGTGTCCTTCGGACGCGATCACACGCGAGGCAATGGTGCGGAAGATTCGGGTGCCTACTGGTGTTGAATCGTGCCGAGACACGACCGGTACAACGCGACGATGGGACGGAATTCATGCCTCTTGAGGGCGAGTACGAACCCAGCCCGACGCAGTGGGTGCGGGAACAGGTGGAGCTGTACGAGAGCTCCGGCGGCACCAAGGGCACGACCCTGATGGACACGGGCCTGCCCGTCATCATTCTCACGACCCGTGGCGCCAAGAGCGGCAAGATCCGCAAGACCCCGCTGATGCGCGTCGAGCACGAGGGCCAGTACGCGGTGGTCGCCTCACTGGGCGGAGCCCCCAAGCACCCCGTCTGGTACTTCAACGTCAAGTCCGATCCGCGTGTGGAGCTCCAGGACGGCCCCACGCGCCATGAACTGACTGCTCGTGAGATCACCGGCGAGGAAAAGGCCCTGTGGTGGGAACGCGCGGTCGCCGCGTATCCCCCCTACGCCGACTACCAGAAGAAGACCGACCGGGAGATCCCAGTCTTCGTACTGGAGCCGACCGACTGACGGGTCACCGGCACGGCGATGGCCCGCACCGGCCCCCCGCGCCGGTGCGGGCCACTCCCCCCTGGTCAGGCGGCAGTGCGCCGCCACGCGTGTGCGGCGATCAGGATCGCCGACACCGCACCCGGCAGCGCCGCCACCGCTCCCGAGGTCCCCGACGAGAAGACGAAGCCCAGCGGGCCACCGACGAGGAACAGCACCGAGATCCACCACGGGAGCACGCGCGAGCGCAGCAGGGCCACGGTGATGAGCAGCGTCGCCAGAAGGGTGGCCAGTGCGCCAGGGGCCACCAGGCCCATGACTTGGCCGTCGTGGGCATTGACGTAGTGCACGAAGGCGCGTCCGGTCGGCTCGTTCAGGGCGGCGGTGTCGGTCGCGTACGAGTAGACGGCGGCGATCGAGGCGAGCCCCGCCGCCAGGAAAACCACCGAGAGCACCGCGACCACGGAGCCGATCCGGGCGAGTGCGGCCCCGCGCTCGCGCACCAGGATGCAGACGGCGACCGCGAGGCCGACGGTGAACACGGCGATGCCCACGCCTCCATAGGCGTAGAGCGTCCAGAAGGCGCCCCGGTTGTCGGCAACCTTGTCGTACGAGTTGCCCTCGCTGGGGTCCCCGCCCGGCGCCAGCCAGGTGAGCAGGAAGTTCATCACCTGTCCGACGACGACCGCGACCAGGGCGAGCGTGGCGAAGGGCCGCAGTCGGGGCGAGGGCAGGGTCTGCGCGGGGCGTTCTGCTGTGGTGGTGTGGGCGGTCATGGCGGTCTCCCGACGTCCGACGTGATGGTGCGTCACCGCACTGTCGCGCGCAGCGGGTCGGCGCCACATCGGAGCTGCCACGGGCAGATCCTGCGTGCCAGTACGGATACCGACGCCGGCCCTCCGGTCCTACCGTGAACGCATGCCCTGGCCCCGCCGACTCTCCCTGGTCATCGCGTCATCGACGGCGCTCGTGACCGCCGGGGGCTGCGCGCTGCTGTTCTTGGATCCCGCGCCGACCGCCGGGGACGTGCTCACCGTCGTCGGAGCGGCCGTGGTGGGGGCCTTCTCCACCGGCCTCGGCCTGTTCGTGTCCAGCCGCCGTCCCGCCAACCCGGTCGGCCTTCTGCTCACGCTCATCGGCCTCGTACCCCCGCTGATCATGCTCGGCGACACCTACGGCCAGGTGAGCGTCGACCGCTCGCGGCTGTTGCCAGGCGCCGAGACCGTCCACCAACTCGGCGCCGGCCTCTGGACGTTGTGGTACGTGCCGGTCATGCTGCTCGTGCTGGTCTTCCCGGACGGACGTCTGCCGCCCGGCCGCTTCCCGCGCCTGGTGTTGTACGGAGTCCTGATCGACCCGGTCGTCTTCGACGTGCTCGCCGCGCTCGACCCCACCCCGTACGACCCGCCCTTCGAGGACTTCGAGCACCCGCTGCCGACCGTGCCCCCGTCGCTGATGTGGGTGGCGTACGTCTCGCTCGGGCTGCTCATGCTGCTGCTCGTCGCCTCGATGCTGGTGATGCGGCGCCGCTACTGCACGGCCGAACCGGTGCAGCGGGCCCAGGTGAAATGGTTCGCCCTCGGCGCTGTCGCGCTGCCGGGCACGCTGTTGTTCTGCTGGACGGACTACCTGCTGTTCGGCGAGGTCGGGGTCTTCATCTGGCTGGGGCTCGTCGCGCTCTATCTCGGCGTGCCGTCGCTGACCGCGCTGGCGATCCTGCGGCACGACCTGTACGACGTCGACCGCGCCGCCAGCGCGGTGGTCACCTGGGCCGTGGTCACGGCGGGGCTGCTCGCCGTGTACAGCGCGGCCGCCGCCTCCGGGGGTCTGGCGCTGGGCCGGGGCAGCGCGGTCCTGGCGTCCGCCGTGACGGCGCTGGTCGCCACGGCGCTGGTCCCGGTCAAGAACCGGGTACGGCGACGAGTGGACCGGCGCTTCTATCCCGCACGTCAGACAGCGCTGGCTGCCGTACGGGCGTTGGAGCGTTCGGTGCACGAGGGTCGGGCGCGTCCCGAGCAGTTGGAGGAAGCGCTGCGGAGCGCGCTGCGGGCTTCCGAGCTGCGCGTGGGCTATCTGCTGCCGGGCGGAACGGAGTTCAGGGACTGCGACGGCGTACGGGTCACGTCGGGCCTTGAAGTCCGCGCCGCGGGGCGGGTGATCGGCGTGATCGACGGGTCGTGTCCGCGCGAGGTCGCCACCGCCTGTGCCTCGCTCGTCGAGACGGTACGGCTGCGGGCCGAACTCGCGGGCGCGCTCGGTGAGGTGGAGGCCAGCCGGAGCCGGCTGCTGCGCGCCGGGTACCGCGAACGGCGGCGCCTGGAGCGAGACCTGCACGACGGCGCCCAGTCACGGCTCGTCACGCTCGGCATGGCGCTGCGGCTCGCCCAGCGTCACCTCGACGACGGCACGGTCGACATGGACGGGCTGCTCGACCAGGCCGTGGCCGAACTCGGCACCGCCGTCTCGGAGTTGCGCGAGCTGGCGCACGGCCTTCGGCCCAGCTCGCTGGACGACGGACTGGGCCCCGCGCTGGAGGCGCTCGCCGCGCGGGCGCCGGTGCGGCTGGACTGGCGGCTCGACGGACGGGCACTGCCCGACGACGTCGCGACGACCGCGTACTTCGTGGCGAGCGAGGCCGTCACCAACGCGGTGAAGCACGCGGAGGCGGCGAGCATCCGAGTCGTCGTGCGCGAGGACGGGGACGGTGCGGTGCGGGTGACCGTGCGCGACGACGGGCGGGGCGGTGCCAACCCCCGTACCGGCTCCGGGCTTTCGGGACTGACCGACCGAGTGGCCGCGCTCGGCGGGCGGCTGCACATCACCAGCGGGGCCGGTGCCGGAACGACCGTGGAGGCGGTGCTGCCATGCGTATCGTGATCGGCGAGGACTCGGCGCTCTTCCGGGAAGGGCTCGCGCGCCTGCTCGCGGACGCGGGGCACGAGATCGTCGGGCGAGCGGGCGACGCCCCCTCGCTGGTGGCCGCCGTGGCCGAGGCGCGACCCGATCTGGCGGTCATCGACATCCGGATGCCGCCGGACCTGACGGACGACGGGGCCCGGGCCGCGCGGCGTGTGCGCGACGACTTTCCCGAGTTGGGCATCGTGCTCCTCTCGCAGCACATCGAGACCCGCAACGCGGTGGAGCTGGTCGCGCAGGGACGGTTCGGCTATCTCCTCAAGGACCGCGTCTTCGACGTGGAGGACTTCCTGGAGGCACTGCGACGCGTCGCGGCCGGCGGCTCCGCTCTCGACCCCGAGGTGGTCTCCCGGATGCTGGGCGCGCACCGGGATCCCCTGGCCTCCCTCACCGCCCGCGAGGCGGAGGTGCTCGGGCTGATGGCCGAGGGACGCACCAATCTGGGCATCGCACGGCGGCTGTGGCTGACCGAGCGGACTGTGGAGACCCATGTCGGCTCGATCATGGCGAAGCTCGGACTCGCGACGGGTGAGGAGCACAATCGGCGGGTCCTGGCGGTGCTGGCGTATCTCACGGGGTGAAGGGGCGAGAGACCTCGGGGAGCGTGCCTCGTCGGACCCCGAGGACTCTCCGGGACAGCCCCTCGACGGACCCCGAGGCCCCTCCCGGACAGCCAGCCCCGCGACGGACGCCGAGGAACCTCGGGTCGAGCCTCGGCCGCACCCCACGGAAATTCCCTCGGATTCGTGCGCATGATCCGTCGCCCCTCGGGCACCCGAGCGTCAGGCCCCGCCGCGCTCCCCCGTCGCGGCGGGGCTTTTCCCTGCCGCGTCGCCGGGCGCGGCCGCTCGCGCCGTTGGTGCGTCGGTGACGTCGAGGAAGATCTGGTCGGCCTGCTGGACGGTGTGGGCGATGGAGCGCTTGATGCGGACGGCGACGTCTTCGACCTCCTCGCTGTCGAGCCCCGGGACGAGGTCGATACGGGCGGCCACCAGGGTCGAATCGGGTCCCAGCTGCATGGTCAGCAGCGCCTCCACACTGTCTATCTCGGGCTGCGCCTCCAGCAGGGCACGGATCCTGTGGCTCTGCTCCTCGTCGGCGGCCTGCCCGATCAGCTGGTCACGGGAGTCACGGCCCAGTCGGTAGGCGACGTACACGAGCAGCACCCCGATGGCGAGGGAGGCGGAGGCCTCCCACACGACCTGGCCGGTGACCATGTGCAGCGCCATGCCGGCCCCCGCGAGGGTCACGCCGAGCACCGCTGTGCCGTCCTCGGCGACGACCGTGCGCAGCGCGGGGTCCCGCATGCTGCTCGCACGACCCTGCTGGTGCACCTGGCGCAGCGCGCGCACCAGCGAGGCGCCTTCGGCGAGGAGGGCCACCGCGAGGACCACGAACCCCGCAACATAGCCGTGGAACGACTCCTCGGCGCCGTTCCTGAGGGCCTCGAAGCCTTGGAAGAAGGAGAAGCAGCCGCCCATCACGAAGATGCCGACGGCCGCGAGCAGCGACCAGAAGAACCGCTCCTTGCCGTAACCGAACGGGTGCCGTCGGTCGGCGGGGCGACGGCTGCGCCGCAGGGCGGCCAGCAGGAACACCTCGTTCATGCTGTCGGCCACGGAGTGCGCCGCTTCCGAGAGCAGCGCGGGTGAGCCCGCAACCAGGCCGCCGACCGCCTTGGCCACGGCGATCACCAGGTTGGCGCCCAGGGCCACCAGCACGGTGACGCGGGTCTTGCGGTCCGAACGTTTCGGCGGTTCCGTCGAGTCGTTGCCCACACCGGACGGTTTCCCAGGCCCGCCTGCCTCACACCGCGGGCCCGGCGGGAATCGGGGAACATCTCCCGGGTACCAGGTGCTGTGGGCGTACGCCCACGACCTCTACCAGACGCCCGGATACGGTGACACCGTCGACGTGACCGCGCCGGGACGGTACCGGAGGGTCCAGAGGTTCCGGCGTGGGGCGTCCCTGACCGGAAGAGGCAAAGGAGACCCAGGTGTCCCAGAAGCGGAAGAAGCTCAAACTCCCCCTCGCCTACAAGCCTCTGGGCTTCGTACTGAGCTGGGCGAGCGGCGCCCTCGCGGGACTCGCGTTCCAGCAGAGCTGGAAGGCGATACGTCACGAGGAGGATGCGCCGGACGCGCTGGACCGGGACCGCGGCTGGGGCGAGGTGCTGCTCGCCGCCGCCCTCCAGGGAGCGATCTTCGCGGTCGTCCGTAGCGCGGTGGACCGCGCGGGCGCGAAGGCCATCGAGCGCTCCACGGGTGTGTGGCCGTCCCCGGACAAGGACGGCCGGGAGTCAACGACCCGGGGAATGAATTCCCGGGCTTGCAGCTCGTGACCATCACTGGCGGTGATGGGGCTGGCCGCGTCCAGAACTCACGCGATGAACGTGAGTTCAGGGGCCGCTGACTGGACCCCGCAGACCGACGCCATCCACCCGCGGTGGGCGATGTTGTGGGACGAGTTGCGGTCCGCGTGATCAACGAATCCGCAGGACCGGCAGGCGAACCGGGCTTGTGAGAGCCGGTTGCCGCGTTCGATGTGATGACATTGGGAGCATTCCTGGCTGGTGTACGCCGGATCGACGTACACCACCGGCACTCCGGCCTTCCTTGCCTTGTAGGCGATGAAGGCGCCGAGTTGCGCGAAGGTCCAGGAGTGGAGCGTGGTGCGTTGGGGCTTTTTCAGCCGGGCCCGCTCGCGAATGCCCTTCAGATCTTCCAGAGCTACTCCGCGACCGGTGCGTTCAGCCTCCGCCACGATCCGTTTCGAAATCTTGTGGTTGATGTCCTTGTTACGGCGGGCCTCTTTACCCGCGTACTTCCTCGCCCGCCGCCTGGCCGACTTGGTCTGCTTCTGCTGCAGTTTGCGTCGCAGCTCGCGGTCCCTCTCCCGTTTCCGGTTGATCCGGCGCCCGCAGTGGCGGTCACCGTCGCTTGTGGCGGCGATGTTCACGATGCCGAGGTCCACGCCGAGGAAGGCGACCGGGCGGGTGTTCAGCGCGGCTTCGGGCATCTCGCAGGTCGCGATCACGTACCACTTCCCGCACTGGTGCAGCAGGTCGGACTCGCCCTGGCGGTGCCGGGCCAGGACCTGAAGCTGTTCGGCCTGTCCGGTGAAGGCGAGGTTTTTCATCCGGCCCGCCGTGGTCCAGATCGACACGGTGCGAGCCTCGTGCTGCCAGGACAACATCCGGTCGTCGTAGGGCTGGGCGGCCTTGGGGCGAAAGGCGACCGGTTTGCCCGAGGCGCGGGTGTGGCGTTTCGATCCCGGCTTGCCGTACCGGCCGGCCCGCAGATTGGCCCTCAAAGTGGTGTAGGCGTCGCAGGTCTTCTTGATCGCGTGCTGGGCGGCCTGCGCCCCCAGCCCCCACCGGGTCTTGATGTCCTGGTAGGCCAGCTTTCGCAGGGCCAGGTTCTTGCGCACCCCCTCCTCGAAGGCGACGGACGCGGCCCAGGTGGCGGCCTCGTTGCAGGCGGTCAGCGTCGCCTCAAGTGCCGCCGCCTGCTCGGGCGTCGGCAGCAGCTTGACCCGCACCACCAGCTTCATGACGCCGACCCTAACCCTCTCGGCATACAAACCACCCCACCCCGTACATGCCCCACACGACCACGCGACCGGTCGCGCACATGTACGCCTCATGCTCCTTCTCCGGCTCCGCCGGACAGCGATACGGGCGCTCCGCACCCGAAGAAGAAGCTGCTGCGAAACTCCGCGTCACCGCCACGGGATGCGATTCCTCCCAGGCGTGAACGCCCGGGGTACCTCGCAAGATCAGGCTGAAGACCCCGGGGACGGAGGGCTGAAAACCACAAGGGCGCCTGGGGCTGAAGCCCCGTCCGTGGCCGAAGGTCAAGCCCCGCCGGAAGTCACCCCTGCTTGGGCGCTGTCGGGCGCACCGCCCGGCGCAGTGTGAAGGAGTGCCCGGCCGGGTCGGCGTAGCCCCGTTCCTCGTACGGGCCGGCCGCGTCCTTGGTATCGAGCGGGCGCCCGCCGAGGCCGACGACCCGGCGTTCCGCCTCGTCCAGGTCCGCCACATGGAAGTCCAGGTGGGCCTGGAGGGAATTCTCGGGGCGCGGCCAGCTCGGCGGCGTCGCCGTCACGTCGCGGCGGAACGCCATCCGCATGCCGTCGGCACCCTTGATCTCCACACGGTTGGCGGTCGCCTCCGTCTCCTCGGCCTCGAGCAGCTCTTTGTAGAAGGTGGCGAGCTTCTCGGGCTCGGAGCAGTCCAGCACTACGACGCCTGCCGTGACCAATGCCATGTGTCCTCCGTAGGGGGTTCCCGGGCGCGGGCGGCCTCCTGCCACCGACTGCTCCGCGCTCCCGGGTACCCCGTCCGGCGATTTCAGTCGGCCACCACCCACGCGCCGTCACGCATGAGGTCGCGTCCGGAGATCTCATTGGCCTCGCGCCAGGCCTGTACGCGCTGCGGGGTGATGCGGAAGTAGAGGTAGGCGGTGGCGAGTTGGCGCGGGTCGAAGCCGGTCTTCGCGGCGAAGGCGTCGCCGACTCCCTCCGGCAGCTCGGCCGGTTCCAGCGTCGCTGCGGTGCCCTCGACGATGACCACGTCGCGGGTCGGGCCGATGCCGAGGCGGGCCCTGCCGGTCGTCCGCAGGTTCCGGCCGGTGGGACTGGCGGCCGGGGTGGCCAGCAGCAGAGTCGCGCCGTCCCAGAGGAACGACAGCGGAATCAGATACGGAGGTCCCCCGTCGCCGTCGGCCGTGGACACCCACGCGTCCTCGTCGTTCTCCAGCCGGTTGAGCGTGTCCAGCTTGCGCTGCTTCGGGGTACGGGCGGGCGGGTTCATCGTCGGGCAGCCTCCTGGTGGCCGTCGTACGGTCAGGTCTACGAGGGTGACGGTGGACGTCGTGGGGACAGGTCTACGGGGATGACGGCTGAGCGCTCCTCAGTGTGACGCGCCAGGCGTTCTCCCAGGGAGCGTCTGCGTGTTCCCGTGCTCCGTGATCTCCTCCAGCCGCGCCGCCGCCGCGGTCAGCAGCATGTCCAGCGCCGCCGGATACGCGCTGCGTCGCATGTCCGCCACCAGATGGCGGGCCGTCGCCGCGATGTGCGGGTATGTGTCGCCGGGCAGCCGGGCGTACGTCGCCCGCCACACGCCCGCCTCCGCCTCGCGCGCGGTCCGGGGAAGGGCGATGCTCGCAGCGTCGAGCGCGGCGAACGCCAGCGCCTGGTCGACGAAGGCGTGGTAGATCCGTACGGCCTCGGGATCGGGGAAGCCCGCGCCGCGCAGGACGCCGAGGATCGTCTCGACGGCCTCGATCTCGTGCACCCGGCCCGTCACGCGGTAGGAGCTGAGCACTGCGGCCTGTGGGTGCGCGAGGGACCCGGAGTGCATCCGCAGGCCGAGGTCCCGCAGGTCCGCGCGCCAGTCCCCGGTGGGATGCCAGGTGCGCAGCGTTCGGCCGATGAGTTCGTCGGCGATGGCGAGCAGCAGGTCGTCGGTGTCGCGGAAGTACCTGTAGAGGGCGCTGGGGTCGGCGCCGAGGGCGAGGCCCAGGCGGCGGACGGTGAGGGCGTCGGCGCCGTGCTCCTTGAGGAGCCGCAGCGCCGTCTCGACGATCAGTTCCTCGGAGAGTACGACGCCCGTCTTGGTGGGGCGCCTGCGCCGACGGGCGGCGGGCGGGACGACTCGGTCGTTCGTGGACGGCATGGGTTCTCCCTCCGGTGCGGGCACCTTATGTCAACAGCGTTGACCTGTTAAGCCCCCGGGCAGTTTCATTTCCGGTCATCGGGCCGGAACCAGGCCCCGGGTGCGATCGGAGCAGGCCATGACGCAGAAGCCGTACGGTGTGGATCCCCCGTCCCTGCGCAAGTCCCTCGGCGTCGTCGACGGCGTCGCGATCGCCGCCTCGAGTACGGCGGCGACCACGAGCATCGGCATCGGACTCGGCGTGACGGCCGGGGTGGTCGGGCTGCATCTGCCCGCCATCATGCTGCTGGCTTTCCTGCCGATCCTGGGGATCGCGGGCGCCTACTCCCGGCTGAACCGGGTCGAGCCGAACGCGGGCAACGGCTATGTATGGGTGGGCCGTTCCCTGACCCCCTGGCTCGGCTTCCTGGTCGGCTGGGTGAACATCGTGGCCACCGTGGCCTTTCTCGCCTACACCACGGCCGTGACCGGTTCGGCGATGCTCCAACTCGCCGGTGAGGCGGGGCTGCACACGGTGGCAGGCCTCGTGCTCGACCCGGGCTCCACCGCGCAGACGACCGCGGTCGGCATCGTGATCCTCGTCGCCGTCACGCTCACCGCGGTCACCGGCGTCAAGACCGCCGCACGGCTGCAGAGCGGGCTGCTGGTCTTCGAGTACGTCGTCCTGCTGGGCTTTTACGGATACGGCATCGCCACCGGGCCGCACCCATTCAGCCTGAGCTGGTTCAACCCGTTCGAGATCCCCTCGGCATCGGCGCTCGCGCAGGGGCTGCTGCTCTCGGTGTTCTGTTACTGGGGCTTCGAGGCGGCGTTCACCGTGAACGAGGAGGTGCGCGACCCCCGGGACGCCTCGCGGGCCGGGACCATCACGCTGGTGACGATGCTCGGGCTCTTCCTGCTCGGTTCCGTCGCCTTCCAACGCGTGCTGTCCGAGCCGGAGTTGGCCGGGCACGGCGCCGAGGGGCTGGCGTTCTTCGGCGACCGGCTGGCCTCACAGCCGCTGGCCGCGCTGCCACTGGTGGCCCTGATGTTCTCGGCCGTCGCCTCGCTCCAGGCCGGTGTGATCCCGACGGCGCGCGGAATGTTCGCGATGAGCCGGGACCGCACGCTCGGACCGGTGTGGTCCAAGGTGAGCGCCCGGTACGGGACTCCGGCGGCCGGAACGCTGCTGATCGGCGCGCTGGCAGCGGCCGTGGCCGGGCTCGCCCTGGTGATCCCGCGGCTGGCCGACATGATCATGGCGACGGTCAACGCCGTGGGAATCGTCGTCGCCCTCTCCTACGCGCTCACCGCGCTCGCGGCCGCCGTCCGCTTCCGGGGGCTGCTGCGCGAGGACTGGCGGCAGGGGATACGGGCCGTGGTGCTGCCCTCCTTGAGTGCCGCGGCGCTGCTCGGGCTCGGCGGCTACCTCGGCTGGTCCTTCTACACCTCCACCGACCATCTCGAAGTCAGCGCGGACAACGGGTGGTTCCTGCTGCTCGCCCCCACTGCCATGATCATCTCCGGTTTCGTGGCCGCCGCGTGGGCGAAGTGGGTCCGCAAGTCCCCGTACTTCGGTACCGGGCACGGCACCGACGCCGACGCACCGCAACTGCTCGCGACACCGCGCTGAGAACAACGCACGGCACCCGCACGCCCTACCCCTGGCAAGGAAACGGAACATGCACGCTGACCTCCTCTTCACCGGCGGCCCGGTCCTCACCCCCGAAGGCCGCACCGCGACAGCCGTCGCCGTCACCGCAGACCGGATCACCGCCGTCGGAAACTCTGAGGTCCATGACCTGGCCGGCCCGAAGACCGAGGTGGTCGACCTGGCCGGACGGCTGCTCCTGCCCGGCTTCCAGGACGCGCACGTCCACCCGGTCCCGGCGGGCCTGGAACTCGCCCAGTGCGACCTGACCGAGGCCAAAACGGCCGAGGACACACTCGCCGCCGTCCGCGCGTACGCCGACGCGCACCCCGACCGGGAGTGGATCACGGGCGGCGGCTGGTCCATGGAGGCCTTCGAGGGTGGCACGCCGACCAAGGAACTGCTGGACGCTGTCGTGCCCGACCGACCGGTGTACCTGCCCAATCGGGACCACCACGGCGCCTGGGTCAACAGCCGCGCCCTGGAACTCGCGGGCGTCACCCGCGACACGCCCGATCCGGCCGACGGACGCTTCGAGCGGGACGCCTCGGGAGAACCCACCGGCATGCTGCAGGAAGGAGCCATGCAGTACGTCGGCCGGATCACCCCGCCGGCCACCCCGGCGGACCGGCTCGCGGCACTGCTGCACGCGCAACGGCATCTGCACGCGCTCGGCATCACCGCCTGGCAGGACGCGCTCGTCGGTACGTTTCTGGGCATGGACGATCCGTCCGAGGCCTATCTGACGGCCGCCCGCGACGGTTCGCTGACCGCCCGCGTCGTCGGCGCCCTGTGGTGGGACCGCGCACGCGGAGCGGAACAGATCCCCGAACTCGTCGAGCGACGTGCCGCGTTGAGCCACGGACGGTTCCGGGCCACCACCGTCAAGCTCATGCTGGACGGGGTCGCCGAGAACGGCACCGCCTCGTTGCTCGACCCCTATCTCGACACATGCGGCTGCGCGACCGCCAACCGGGGCACCAGCTTCATCGACCCGGCCCAACTTCCGGTATACGTCACCGAATTGGATTCACTCGGGTTCCAGTGCCACTTCCACGCGCTGGGCGACCGGGCCGTACGCGACGCCCTGGACGCCGTCGAGGCGGCCCGGAGGGCGAACGGGCCGAGCGATACGCGTCCGCACCTGGCGCACCTGCAGGTGGTGCACCCCGACGACATACCCCGTTTCGGGCGCCTCGGCGCCACGGCCAACATCCAGCCGCTGTGGGCCGCGCACGAGCCGCAGATGGACGAACTGACCATCCCCTTCCTCGGGGCCGAACGCGCCGCCTGGCAGTACCCGTTCGGGGCGCTGCTGCGTTCCGGGGCGCGGCTCGCGGCGGGCAGCGACTGGCCCGTCAGCAGCCCCGACCCGCTGCAGGGAATCCATGTCGCGGTCAACCGTGTGAGCCCCGAGGAGGCGGGCCCGGTGTTCCTGCCGGCCGAACGCATCGACCTCACGGCCGCGCTGACGGCGTACACCGCGGGATCGGCGTACGCGAACCACCTCGACGACTCCGGGAGCGTACGGGAGGGGGCCCTGGCGGATCTGGTCATTCTCGACCGCGACCCGTTTGACGGGCCGCCGGAGGCGATCGCCGAGACGAAGGTGGCGCTGACCTATGTGGGAGGCGAGCGCGTCCACGCGGCACCTGACGCCTGAGACCCGACTTCACCTGCGGCGAAGCGAGTTGAGACGGATCACACCCGCATCACGCGTTACAGATCTCACACCATAGATCGTTTAGGCTCTGGGCAGTCTCGATGCGCACTTGAGTCATCAACAACCGACTCAGATAGAGCAGTTCGAGTCAGCGGGCGACGAAAACGATCGCCCGTTCGCAGGGGCGGGGGCCTGTGAATCGTCTCAAGAGAGGACGCGAATGCCGCAGGACGTCAGGTTCGACCTCCCCTTCAAGACCCCCGTCAGCGAGCACCTGGAGTACGCCCGAGAGCGGCATCTGCGCTGGGTGTGGGACATGGGACTGGTGCGCAGCCAGGCCGGGTTCGAGGAGTACCAGTCCTGGGACCTCCCCCAGGCGGCGGCACGAACCTACCCCCACGCCTCGGCCGACGACATGCTCGTCTTGATGAACTGGTTCTCCCTGGCGTTCCTGTTCGACGACCAGTTCGACGCCGGAAGGCCCGACCGCGCGGACCGCATAGCCGAGGTCGCGCGGGAACTGATAGCCACACCGCTGCGCCCCGCCGGAACCACTCCCCGTGTGGTGTGCCCGATCACCGTCGCCTGGGCGGAGGTCTGGGCCCAGCTCTCGGATGGCATGTCCCTGACGTGGCGGACCCGCTTCGCCGCCTCCTGGGGACGCTTCCTCGTCGCGCACACCGAGGAGGTCGACCTGGCCGCGGGGGGTCTCGCGGGCACGCTCGGCCTCTCGGAGTACGCGGAGTTCCGGCGCCGCACGGTGGGCATCCACCACAGCATCGACGCCGGTGAGCGCAGCCGCGGCTTCGAGGTGCCGCCGCAGGTGCAGGCCCATCCGCTGATGGTCCGGATGCGCGATCTCGCCGCGGACACCATCGGGTTCATGAACGACATCCACTCCTTCGAACGCGAGAAGCGTCGAGGAGACGGCCACAACCTGATAGCCGTGCTGCACCGCGAACGCGGCTGCAGCTGGGAGGAGGCCGCCACCGAGGCGTACCGGATGACCACGGAGTGCCTCGACGAGTATCTCGGACTAGAGGCGCGCGTCCCGGAGATGTGCGCGGAGCTGACTTTGACCGCCGAGCAGCGCGTCCAGGTCCGGATGGGCGTGGAAGCCATCCAGCACTGGATCAACGGCAACTACGAGTGGGCCCTGACCTCGGGTCGCTACGCCGCGTCCAAGGAAGGCCCGGCCGCTACCGCGGAGTTGGCGGGCAAGGGCTCCCTGGACGATCTGCTCGCCGTGTGACTCACCGTTTCCGCCCGCCGGATCCTCCTGTCGGGCAGAAACGGCCGGCCCGGTTCTCGCGCGGTGCGAGGACCGGGCCGGCCGGCGTCTCCCCCCGGTGTCAGCCCTGACGGGCCTTGAACCGCGGGTTCTTCTTGTTGACGACGAAGACCACGCCCCGCCGACGGACCACCTGAGCCCCGGGCTTGGACTTCAACGACGCCAACGACTTGCGCACCTTCACAGTTCTGCTCTCCTTCTGCCGGACACCGGACCGCACTCAGCGCCGGGCCGCGGCCGCATCGATCAGCGGGCAGCCGTCCGCCTCATGCGGTCTGCATCCCCTGCGGCTGTCCGCCCGGTGACACCGGGCTCGGTTCAGCGTTCCTCCCGGAACGCGACGTGCTCACCGGCCACCGGGTCGTACTTGCGCAGCACCAGCCGGTCGGGGTCGTTCAGACGGTTCTTTCGCGTCACGTACGTGACACCGGTCCCGGCCGTCGACCTCAGCGTGACGACGGGACGCGCACTACTGCGTGCCATGAGCTCCTCCTTCCGCCCACACCCGCGACATTGACTCGCGCATGTCAGCTACGAGTGTTGTAACAGCGGCCCCGGCCACCACATTCCCGCCTGGCGGAGCGGCAGACGAAACTCCATAGAACCGCACCGACGCCACTGCCTAGGGTCGGGCCATGACCACTCGCACCTTCCGTATCACCGTCCGTGGCGTCTTCGACGCGCTCAGTACCGACCAACGTGCCGAGCTCCTGGCCCGTGCGCCGGAGCACGACGTACTCCGCGCCGCCTTCACCGCCGAGGGGCACCTCAGCTACGACCTTGCCGCCCGATCCGCCTTCACCTTCCGGTTCCTGGACTCGGGAGAGAGCGAGGAGGACATCCTGGAGGCGACCGAACGCGCGGAAGGCGCCGCGGAAACGTGGCTGGCCGAACGGGGCTACGGCTACAAGAACCTCAGGTCCCAGGCCGAGGACCTCTCCCAGGCACCCCTCGGCAAACGGCAGCGCCGCGCTGCGGCCCGGATGAACGACTGACCCCGGAGCACCGGCCGCCATCAGGCGTTTCGGCTTACGTCGGCGAGGGCGGCCCCGAGGCGCTCACCAGCGGGATTCCGCGCCGAGAGCCGTGAGCAGCCCGTCGGACAGGGTGGCTTCGGTCGCCACCCGCGTCGTTCACGGCGACGGCATGCCTTCGGGAGCTTGGCGGCCCGCTTCCACGCTGCCCTTGATGCCGAGTTTTCTGCGCGCCCGCTGGTAGAACGTCGTGCCGCCGAGACGTACGACTTGAGCCGCCGCGGGGGAAGCCGTCACGGTGATCCGGTGGCCCGCGTCGAGGTAGCCGACCACTTCACCGTCGACCTCGACGGCGAGGCGCCCTGTCGTAGGCAGCAGTTCGAGTGTGACGTCCTCGTCCGCCGGCAGGACGAGCGCCCTGTCGAACGACGAGTGGGCGCTCGCGGGGACGACGAGGATGGCCTCGACTCTGGGCGACATGATGGGGCCGCCCGCGGCGAAGCTGTACGCCGTTGATCCGGTCGACGTGGCGACGACGACCGCGTCGGCCGCGTATCGGATGAACTCATTGCCCTGGAGACGGATCGCGATGGCCGCAAGTCCGCTACCGGGTACACGGACGAGGGCGATGTCGTTGAACGCACGGAACTCGCGCCCGTCCGGGAGACAGGTCCGTACGGCCATACGCGGCTCGGTGGTGTAGTGACCCCGGTCGACTCTGTCCAGCGCCATGGGCAGATCATCGACGTCGATCTCGGCGAGGAAGCCCAACCGGCCCAGGTTCACGCCGAGCACCGGGGTGACAGTGCCGAAGAGGAGTCGCATGGCGCGGAGCATGGTTCCGTCACCGCCGAGGCTGACGACCAGACCGGCCCGGGCGACGAGGGCTTCCGCCGGCACGGACACGGCGCTGCAGTCGATCCGGCCCACCTCGTCCGGCAGCCCCAACACCTCGGTCTGGCTCTTACGGGCCCATTGAACGACCGATTCGATGACCGGTCCCGGGTTGCGTCTGGGATGCAGGATCAGACCGATCGATCCGATCAGACCCATGGCCAGGCCCCTTCCGTAGGTACGCACGCCAGGTCCGAACCTATCCCGCCGCCGGTGCCCGGTACGGCAATCAGGACGGGGCTGTGTGCTTACTCCCCGATTGCCGCAGCGAAGGTGACGCAGGTCGGACCTGTGCCCGGGGGTTCGACACGGCGGCAAGCACCATTGTTGTCCTCCCCTACGCGGCGAGGGCTTCCACGGCTCGCTCGCGGTACTGCCGCACCGGTCGCCGGGCCGAGCAGCTGCTCGGCCGGTAAACCTTTGCCACCGAGACCGCGGACAGCAGGGCAGCGTCCGATGACGCCCGCAGCGCTCTCGGGGGAGCCACGCGCGTCGTGGCTCCCCCTGCGCTCACACCCCGGCGATCTGCGCGGCGAACTCCACTGGCAGGGCGTCGAGTCGCGCCTCCCAGGTCGAGGCGGTCGAGGTGAGTTCGTCGGCCGGTACGGCAAGGCGCAGGCCGGGCAGCCGGTGCAGCAGGACGTCGACGGCCGTCTCGATGATGGCCTGGCCGATGTTCTGGCCGGGGCACTCGTGGGCGCCACCGCTGAACGCCAGGTGCGACTGGTTGCCCTGGAGGGAGACACCGGCGTCGGGCCGGATCTCCGGGTCGAGATTGCCTGCGGTGAGCCCGAGCACCAGGAGGTCGCCCTCCTTCACGTGGTGGCCGCCGAGTTCGAGATCGGTGGCGGCGAACCGCCCCGGCAGGACGGCCAGCGGCGGGGTGTTCCACATGACCTCCTCGACGACCGCGGAAACGTTGAGCTGTCCGCTCACGAGACCTGCGAGACGGGAGGTGTCGGTGAGGATCAGCTGCAGCACCCGGGCCAGCAGATTGCTGGTGGTGGTGTGCGCGGTGATCAGCACCAGGCGCAGATGGCTGAGGATCTCGTCGTCGTCGAGGTCCGCGTGGTGCCCGAGCAGGCCGGTGGTGAAGTCGGCACCGGGCTCGGTGCGCTTGCGCTCGGCGAGTTCCGCGAGGATCCGCATGATGCGGTCGTTGTGGGTGAGTGCGTCCTCACCGCCCTTGATGACCTGGGCGCAGGAGACGGCGAGGTTGCGTCCCTTGGCCGCCGGGAGCCCGAACAGCCGGGTCAGTACGAGCATCGGCAGGTACTCGGCGTAGTCGCCCACCAGGTCGGCGCTGCCGGCGTCGGCGAACGCGTCGATCTGCTTGTTGGCGAAGTGCGTGACATGGCGCCGAATACCGCGCCCCGCGACGGTCTGCAGGTTGTCGGTCACCGCGCCGCGCAGCCGGCGGTGCGGCTCGCCGTCCTGCGATACACAGTCGGGACGCCAGCCGAGCATCGGGATAAGCGGTGAAGTGGCTTCGACGCGGCCTTCCTTCCAGTCCCGCCAGATCCGCGCGTCACGGCTGAACTGGCGGGGGTTGTCCAGCACCCGCCGGTTCTCCCGGTACCCGAGGACCAGCCAGGCGGGGATGTCGCCCTCCAGGAGGATCGGCGCCACGGCTCCGTACTCCTTGCGCAGCCGCGCGTAGATGCCGTGCGGGTCGAGCGCCGCCTCCGGCCCGTACAGCCGGGTGAGATCGCCGTCGCCACCGTGTGCGACGGGGCATCCGCGAGGGGCTTCGGGACCGTTCAGGGGCTGCTCGTTCATCGGGGCTCCAGAGCGACGGCAGAGCGTTCCTTGAGGTGACGTATCAGCGCGATGAGCACGTCACGGCTGGATGACCGGTCGCGGGCGTCGCAGGCCACGACCGGGATGTGCGGGGAGATGTCCAGGGCGTCGCGGATCTCTTCGATCGGATGGTCCTTGGAGTCGGGAAAGACGTTCAGGGCGATGACGAAGGGGACGTCCTGCCGCTCCATCTCCTCGATGGCCCGGAAGCTGGAAGCCAGCCGCCGCGTGTCCACCAGCACCACCGCCCCGAGGGCGCCCTTGAACAGACCGTTCCACAGGAACCAGAACCGCTCCTGGCCCGGCGTTCCGAACAGGTACAGCACCAGCTCGTCGTTGATGCCGATCTTGCCGAAGTCCAGGCTGACGGTGGTCTCCGCCTTGTCCGCGACGCCGATCAGGTTGTCGACGTCGGCACTGGCCTGGGTCAGCGTCTCCTCGGTGGTCAACGGCTTGATGTCGCTGACCGAGCGCACCATGGTGGTCTTACCGGTGCCGAAGCCGCCGGCGATCATCACCTTCACCGAGCGGGTGCCCCCGGCCGTCTGCCGGTCGGGATGGTCAAAGCCTTTGAAGTCCACTGAGTACCTCCTCAAGGAGCGCGAGGTCGGGCCCGCTGCCGGCGCCTGACGCCGGGATGGGATGACGGGCTTCGACGCGGCCTGCGTCCAGCAGATCGGCCAGGAGCACCGCGAGAATGTTGAAGGGCAATCCGAGGTGGGCGCCCAGTTCGGCCACCGACAGCGGATCGCGGCAGCGCCGGATGATCTCCTCGTGCTCGTGCTGCATGCCGGGTACGGCCGCGGCGCGGGAGACGATCAGGGTCGCCACGTCAAGGCTCGACGCCGAACCGCCCGGTCCGCTGCGGCCACCGGTGAGGACGTAGTAGCGCTCGAGACCGGACGGGTCCGTGGGCGGGCGGGGAGCACTCATCCAGAGTGCTCCTCCAGGCGCGGAGTGGTGCCGAGGAGCTCACCCATCCTGCGGGCCAGGTCCCTCATCTGGTGGCCGAGAAGACCCTGGTCGAGGCCTTCCTTGGCAAGCACTCCGAGGTACGTCTCCACGCCGGCCCGCACCACGAACAGGTGGCCGCCGTCGACCTCGATCATCGCGAGCCGCAGCTGGCCGGCGTACTGCGGGAACTGCTCGGCCACCGGCTGGGCGAGCGCCTGCAGGCCCGCGACGACGGCGGCGAAACGGTCCACGTCGTCGGGGTCGTCGGCGCCGTAGGAGGTGATGGCCTTGCCGTCGCTCGATGCCACGAGGGCGAAACGGATCTCCTGGATGCTCTCCGTCAGGTCGCGGAGCGCCCAGCTCACGTCGGTTCCCTGTTGCGTCATGTGGACTAGTCGCTCTCTTCAGTGCGGTGCTCGTTGAACTCGCGTCCGGCGGCCGTCTCGCCACTGCCTGCCGGGGCGCGGTCCGCGGTCGTCTCGCGCGGCGGTTCGCTCTCGCGTCCCGCTGTGGCGAAGGCGGCGAGGCCGGTGAAGGACGCGTCCGGCGGCACGGCGGCCACGGTCTCCTCCGTCCGCTCGGCGGGCCTGGGCCGCGCCGACGGCGTCGACGGATCACTCCGCCGGCTCCTACGCCGGGGCAGACCGCCGGGCGTGGTGTCCGCGGCTTCGGCGGTCTCCGCGGAGGCGACCGGGGCGGGCTCGGCGCTCGTCGCTGCCGCGGCGGCCGGGGCGACCGGCTCGGTGACGGCGGCGGGCAGCGGGCTGAAGTACTTGTGGGGGACCACGACTACCACCGAGGTGCCGAGCCAGGGAGAGTCCGCGAAGGTGACCCGGATGCCGTAGCGGCGCGCCAGGGCGCCCACCACGCGCAGGCCCAGGTTCGCGTCCTCCGAGACACCGCCGAGGCCAGGGCCCGCCGCGGTGCCCGCGAGGGACTGCTCCGCCTCGCGCTTCTTCTCCTCGCTCAGGCCCTTGCCCGCGTCCTGGATCTCGATGCCGACACCGTTGGGCACCTCCTTGCCGGAGACGACCACGGGCTCGGTGGGCGGCGAGTAGCGCGCCGCGTTGTCCAGAAGGTGGGCGAAGATCAGCGTGAGGTGGTCCACCAGACCGCCGTCGACGCCGAGTTCGGGCAGGTGGCGGACCTGGACGCGGTCGAAGTCCTTGATCCGGCCGACGCCGCCGCGGACCACGCTGAGCAGCCGCTGCGGTTCCTGCCACTGACGGCCTGGCCGGTCCGAACCGCCCAGCACGCCGATGCTCGCGGCGAGACAGTCGGCGGGGCCGATCTCCTGGTCCAGTTCCATGAGGCCCTGGGCGACCGCGGGCAGCCGCCCGTGTTCGCCCTGCATCTCGTGCAGACGCCCGCGCAGCTTGCTGGTCAGGACATGGATCCGGCTGCCGATGCTGATCACGGCCTGCTCGGCGGAGGTCGATCGGTCGAACTCCTCCTCCACGCCGATCAGTGCGGTCCTGACGACCTTGCGCAGCTCGGCCCGCAGCTCAGGGCTCGCGTCCGGCTCCTCGGCGATCTCCGGCAGGATGTCGTCGATGGCGTCACCGGCCCGCAGTCGCTTGAGGGCCTCGGGCAGATACGAGTCAGCGATTCGCGCGATGACGGCCTGCTGGCGGGCGAGTTGCTCCTGCCAGACCTCGGCCTCTCCGGCAAGCCGCGCCTCATAGCCCTGCGCTTCGCCGACGAGCCGAGTCTCGTAGGCCTTGGCGTCCTCGGCGAGCCGGGTCTCGAAGGCCTGGGCCTGCTCGGCCAGTTGGCCTTCAAGGCCGGAGCGCTCGGCCGCGAACTTCCGTTCCAGGCCCGCCACGTGCTGCTGCCACTGCTGCGAGTGCTCGGCCTGCGAGGCGCGGAAGTCGCCGGTGGTGCGGCGCAGTTGGGACTGGGTGCGGACCAGGAGCCGTACACAGACGGCGCTGGCCGCGGTGGCCGCGGCACCGGCGAACGTCGCGGGTATCTGGACCTGGTCGGGTCCCGCGACGGCGGTGGCGACGGTTCCAGCACCTAAGGCCAGCGGCATCAGCCACCAGCTGTACCAGGCGACGGGTGCCCGCGCCGCCGGGGGCGGAGTGGCAAGTTCCATCTGCATCCTTCGAAAGCAACACGATCGAACAGGGGGGTGTGCAGGCGCCGAACGCGTCGGGGAACGCAGCGCGAGGCGACCGAATGTGTTCGCGTCAACTCGCAGCGCCGCACGGGAGCTTATCGGGTTTGAGATCGAAAGGATCAACCCCCTCCTTGGACCTGTGAGTGTTCTGTCACGCTCCGACAAGAGTGCTCACATCGACAAATCCCCTCACCGGCAACGCCATCACGAAGATCGCTCAACAACCGAACGGTCGGCTGCGATCAAGCCGTCGGGGTACGCGGCGATCACCTGGGGCATGCATGTCATGGCTCGGTCCCACTCGGAACGATCTTGAGGAGACGTACGGATGAGTTCCCTGTCGGGTTCCCCCACCGCGGCACCCACCGCGCCCGGCCGCCTGCCCCTGATCGGACACGCCCACCAACTGGCCCGTCGTCCGCTGGACTTCATGGACTCCCTGCGCGGGCAGGGCAGCATCGTACGGATTCTGCTCGGACCCACCTCCGCCTATGTGGTCACCGATCCCTCCGTCACCCGCAAGGTGCTGGTGACGGAGGTCGACGCCTTCGCCAAGGGTGGGAAGATCATCGACGCGCTGCGGGTCTTCTTCGGCGACGGGCTCGCCACGATCGCCGACGGCGACCTGCACATGAAGCACCGGCGTCTCATGCAGCCGATGTTCAACAAGGCCCACATCGCGACCCGCGGTGACGTCATGATCGACCACGTGCGGGCCGCGACCGGCGCCTGGACTCCAGGGGTCGCGCGCGAGACCTACGACGACATGAACGATCTCACCCTCTCGACCTTCCTCGTCGCCCTCTTCGGCTCGGGTCTGCCCGCCCATGTCGGGGAGGAGTTCACCGGCCTGATGCCGGCGATCATGCGCGGCACGATCCGGCAGACCATCCTGCCGGGCTGGGTGACGAAGCTGCCGCTGCCTGCGAACCGCGCGCACGAGCGGCGTGTGGCGCGCCTGCGGACCCTGATCGACCAGGCGATCGACCACCACCGCGCGGCGTTGTCGACCGCGGCACCGGCGGCGTCCGAGGCACCGGTGGGATGCCCGGCGCACCAGCCCGCCGAACAGGCCCCCGGGAATGGGCTGTTCTCCACCCTCCTCACCGCCGACGACCCCGAGACCGGTCCCCTCTCCCGCCAGCAGCTCCAGGACGAGGCGATCACTCTCCTCACCGGTGCCATCGAGACCACGGGGACGACCCTCGCCTGGGCGCTGTACGAGATCAGCAGGAACCCGAAGATCGAGCAGCGCCTGCACGAGGAACTCGACGCGGCCTGCGGCGAACGTCCGCTCACGCAGGAGGACCTGGCCGCCCTCCCGTTCATGCGCAGCGTCCTGAAGGAGACCATGCGCATGTACGGCCCCGCCTGGCTGGTCACGCGCACCACCACGCGCCCCGTCACACTGGACGGGCACCCGATACCGAAGGGCGCGGACGTCATCTACAGCCCGTACATCCATCAGCACGACCCCGAGGTCTACGGCGCCCCCGGCACCTTCGACCCGGACCGCTGGGAGCCCGAGCGGACGAAGAGCGTCAACCGTTCCTCGTTCCTCGCCTTCGGCGACGGCCGCCGCAAGTGCATCGGCGAGGAGTTCGCCTGGACGGAACTCCTCATCATCCTCGCCACGGTGCTCCAGCGCTGGCGGCTGACGCTCACCTCGGCTCCCCCGCGTCCGCAGGCCATCGTCACCGTCAAGCCGGACAAGCTGTCGATGACACCGCACCCGCGCGCGGCCTAGCGGCCAGAAGCCTCCCCCGGTGCTCGGAGTCCCTGACGCCGAGCCCGGGGCCGGGCGCCAGTGACAGCACCCCCACCTTCCCCATGTGGGCGTTGTTCTGGACGAGCCGCGCGGCTTCCGCCGTGTCGGCGAGTGGATAGGTGGCGGTGAGGGCGGGAGCGAGGTAGCCGAGGTCGAGCAGGCGGTGCATGGCCGACTGTTCGTGGAGGTTGGCGCCGTGGCTGCCGATGACGCGTTTGAGACGCATCCAGAGGTAGCGGTTGTCGAACTCGTGCAGATAGCCCGTGCTGGAGCCACACGTGACGACGGCGCCGCCGCGGCGCACGACGAAGACCGAGACACCGAAGGTGGCGCGGCCGACATGCTCGAAGACGATGTGCGGGTCCTCGCCGGTCGCGGCCCGGATGCGTCGGCCGAGCCGTTTGCCGACGGTGACGGGGTCGGCCGGTTCGTCGCCGGTGAGGCCGATCTCCGCACGGTTGATCACCGTGTGACAGCCGAGCCCGCGCGCGTACTCCGCCTTCGCCTCGCTGCCGACGATACCCACCGCGATCCCCCCGCCGCTCCGCACGAGCTGTACCGCGTACGCGCCGAGGCCGCCCGCCGCACCCCAGATCAGCACGACGTCGCCCTGGGTCATACGGGCACCGCGCTCGCCGACGAGCATGCGGTACGCCGTTCCCGCGCACAGCGGGTTCGCGGCTGCCTCCTCCCAGCTCAAGTGGCACGGTTTCGGCAGAAGTTGGCTGGCGCGTACGACGCAGTAGTGGGCCAGGCCGCCGTAGTTCGTCTCGAAGCCCCAGGCCAACTGGCCGTTGCCCGACATGCCGTCGGCGTGCGTGGCCGGTTCCTCCTCGTCGACGTACGCGGGGCTGACGACGACATGGTCACCGGTCCGCCATCGACGCACCCCGGCACCGGTTCGTACGACGACGCCCGCCGCATCGGAGCCGATGACGTGGAACGGCTGGTCGTGCCGGGCCGACCAGCGGTCCTGGCGGCCGAAAAGCCGCAGGAAGGTGAAGGTCGGGATGGGTTCGAACATCGCCGACCACACGGTGTTGTAGTTGATGCCGCTCGCCATGACGGCCACCAGCACTTCGTCCGGGGCCAGTTCGGGCATCGGCACGGAACCGATGTGGATGGTCTTGCGGACGTCCTTGTCGGCGACGCCGGTGAATCCCCCGACGTCGTCGGACCTCAGATGAGCGGCCGTGAACCGGTCGGGTAAGGGGAGGTGCTCCAATTCGGCGGCGGTGGCTCCCGCCACGACCGCCTCGGCCAGGGCATCCATGTCGTGTGTCCCTCCGTCGTGAAGTCAGGTCGGCCCGAGGCCCGCGGCGAGCGTCGGCCACGAGGCCTTGAACTCCTGCTGCCAGTAGGGCCAGGCGTGCGAGCCGCCGTTGTAGAAATGCACCTGGGCCGGGATGCCCAGCGCGTCGAGCCGCCGCGTGAACCAATGGGCCTGGCTCCACAGGGTTCCTTCCAGGACGGCTCCTTCGAGGTTGCCGAAGTCACTGCTGGGCAGGCCGCTGCCCTGCGCGATGTACAGTCCGGTGCCCGCGAGAGCCCCCGCCAGGGCGTAGGCGTTGTGCTGGTTCCAGTTGTCCCTGTTGAACAGCGCGCTCCCCCACAGGGCCAGTGGCGCCAGCGACTCCCGCGCCACGATGGCGCCGGCCACGGTGGGCATGCCCGGCGCGGTCGTGTCCAGGATTCCGCTGTACGAGGCCGCCGCACCGAACACGCCGGGTCGCCGCGCGGCGAACGCCAGCGCCCCGTACCCGCCGGTGGACACCCCGGCCACGGCACGTCGGCCGTTCGCCCGGAAGTGCTGCCGCAGCAGCGCCATGACCTCGTCCACCTGGAACCTCTCGTAGTCCGGGGCACCGGACATCCCGTAGTTCCACCAGTCGGTCGGAATGCCGGTGGGCCCCGAGGACGGCATCACGACGAGGACTCCCCGACCGGCGAGGAAGTCGCTGACATCCGTCTCCCGGGTCCAGGACGTGTAGTCGTCGTGCGCGCCGTGCAGCAGGTACAGAACGGGCCAGGTGCGGTCGGGGTGGGTGGCGTAGCCGGTCGGCGTGACGACGCGGACGGGCAGCGACGCGCCCACCGCGGGCGAGGCCACTGTGAGGTCGAAGGTGCGGGGGTCGAGCCACTTCGCGGCGGTGATGCGAGCACTGTCGCCCGCCGCCGGGGTGCCGCCGACCGCTGCGGAGGCCAGGGCGGTGGTGGCCGTGAGGAGGACGTTTCTGCGGGTGGGGCGGCGTAAGGCCACGGGTTTGCTCCTCGTCCGAGTCCTGCGGGTCAGGAGCCGCTCAGGTCGCGTGTGAGCAGCCGAGCGAGCGTGTCGACGACCGGTGGGTCGAGCAGGGACAGATGGTGACCCGGCAGCGGCACGACGGTGAGGTCGGTGCAGTACGCGTCCCAGCCGAGCGCCGCGTCGGCGCGCTCGTAACGGGGGTCGCGGACCGTGTGCGGGGCGGTCTCACTCGCCCGGTACAGCAGCGTTCGCCCCTCGTACCGCCCGGGCCGGTGGCGTTCGCCGCTGCGCAGATCGAGGTACGAGGTCCGCTGGTGCTCCAGTGCGGAGGGCGGCAGCGTCACGGACTCGCCGAGCATCTTCATCACGAGAGCGATCTGCGCGGTGTCGTCCAGGGCGGCGAGTTCGTCGTACGGCAGGTCGAGTGGGGCGCCGTAGGTGCGTTCCACATATGCGGCGAAATCCGCGAACCGGCGCCGAGCGGTGTCCGCCGGGGTGCTGCCGGGCGGTGCGGGCAGCGGCAGTACCGCATCGAGCAGGACGAGTGCGGAGACGGTGCCGTGCGCGGTCAGCAACCGAGCGGTCTCCTGTGCGAGAACACCGCCGTACGACCAACCTCCCACAGTCCAGGGACCGTTGGGCCGCACCTCGCGGATGCGGCGCGCGAACTCGGCCGCGCGTTGGGGCACGTCGTCGGGGTCGTCCTGCCGGTCGAGTCCGTACAACGGCCGCTCTCCGCCGAGCCGTTCGGCCAGCCGGGCGTAAACGCCGGAGGAGCCTCCGGCGGCGTGGGCGAGGAAGAGAGGGATGCCGGGGCCGGTGGAGGGGAAGACACGCAGGCGCGTCTCACCGGGCTTCTCGCTGTCCGGGGCAGTAATGCCGCGCAGCTCCTCGGGATCCGGAGGGGTCGAGGGTCCCGCGGAATCGCCCAACAGCTCGGCCACCGCTCGCAGGGTTCCCCGTCCGAGCAGCGTCCCCGGCTCGACGGTGACCCCGAACTCGCGCTCCACCGCGCCCCGCACCCGCACGGCCGTCAACGAGTCGAGGCCGAGGTCGGTCAGAGGCACATCGGGGTCGATCCGGTCGGGGGCGTATCCCATGACCCCCGCCACGCAGCCGCGGAGCCGCTCGACGGGACCCGTGTCGCGCGCCGCGGGGTCGACCGTGGCCGGCACGGTCTCCTCCCCGAACCAGAAGCGGCGGTGGCGCCAGCGCGGCGAGGGCACATCCACGATGCGGCCGCCGAGCCGCTCACGGAGCCCGGTGACCCGTACGCCGTTCACGAGCAGCGTGGCGAGTGAGGTACGGAAGGTCAGTGCGTCGTCGGTGTTCTTGCACAGGGTGGGGACGACGAGCGAGCCCTCCGGCAGGGTGTCGGTAAGGGGGTGCAACTGGGTGGCGTGCGGCGCGACTTCGACGAAGACGCGGTGACCGTCCTCGGCCGCCGCCCGCACGGCCTGCGCGAAGCGGACGGGCCGTCGCAGGTTCGCCACCCAATACGCGGCGTCGCGCGGGGCGGTGCCCCGGGGGTCGTCGAGCACGGTCGAGTAGCGTCGACAGTGGGGGTCGCTCCACGGCACCTCACCCAGCTCGCGCGCGAACTCACCCAGCAGTGGCTCCACTTCGGGCGAGTGCCCGGCCCCCGACACCCCCAGCGACTGTGCGAACCCGCCCTCCGCCGTCACCCTGGCCACCAGGCCCGCCACATCGTCGGCGGACCCCGTCACCACGCTCTGCGCCGGCGAGGCGTGCACGGCGACCTGAAGGGTGGGCAGGTCCCTGGCCAGCACGCGGATGTCGCGCTCGGAGCGGTCGACCACGGCCATCGCGCCGCCGGTGAGTCCCGCGAGGAGCCGGGAGCGTACGGCGACGATCCGCGCGCCGGTCACCGGATCGAGCGCCCCGGAGACGACAGAGGCGGCGATCTCGCCCAGCGAGTGGCCGATCACGGCGGCGGGTTCGAGACCGTAGGACCGCCACAGCTCGGCGAGGGCGAGCTGGATGCCGTACAGGACGGGCATGACGACGGCGGGTGAGGTCGGATCGGCGTCCGTTCGCAGGCTCGTGGTGAGGGAGACGCCCGTGTGCCAGCGCAGCAGGGGCTCCAGCCGCTCGACGGCGGCGGCGAACGCCGGTTCCGCGGCAAGGAGTCGCCGTCCCATGCCAGGCCATTGGGAGCCGTACCCGGAGAACACCCATACAGGTCCGGGGCCGCCCGGTGTCCCCTCGCCCGTGACCAGGTGCGGCGACGGTTCGCCCGCTGCCAGGCACCGCAGAGCCTTGGCCGTCTCGGCTCTGTTGTGGGTCACGACAGCCGCTCGACGGCGTCCCCGGCCCGTGCGGCCCGCGAGGGTGCGGGCCAAGTCGGTGTCGGGTACGCGTGGGGCGCCGGGGAGCCAGTCGGCGAGCTCACCGGCGTACGACCGAACCCGCTCCTGGGTCGGGCCGTCGATGAGCAGCAGGGCAGGCTGTCCGCTCGGCCCGAAGGGGCGGGCGCTCGTTCGGTGTTCGGCGAGGACGACATGGGCGTTCGTGCCGCCGAATCCGAAGGCCGACACGCCCGCGGTGGCCGTTCCCGAATAGCGCGGCCACGGCTCGGCCGAGGTCACGACGCGCAGGCCGAGTCCGTCGAGGTCGGCGTGCCGGCCGGGGCGGGTGAAGTGCAGCTGGGGCGGGATCTCGCCGTGCTGGAGGGCCAGTACGGTCTTGATGAGCCCGGCGATTCCGGCGGCGGCCTCCAAGTGTCCGAGGTTGGTCTTGGCCGATCCGATCAGCAGGGGCTGGTCCAGATCGCGCCCGGCGCCGAGCACCGCGCCGAGGGCGCCCGCCTCGATGGGGTCCCCGAGGGGTGTGCCGGTGCCGTGGGCTTCGACGTAGTCGACGGTCCTGGGGTCGGTGTGCGCCTCGGTGAGCAGGGCGCGCTGGGCCTCCCCGTTGGGGGCCGTCAGGCCGTTGGACCGTCCGTCGGAGTTGACGGCCGTCGAGCGGACGACCGCAAGGACGCGGTCGCCGTCGCGTTCGGCGTCCGCGAGCGGCTTGAGCACGAGGACACCGCATCCCTCACCCCGGACGATCCCGTCGGCCGTCGCGTCGAAGGCCTTGCAGCGGCCGACCGGCGACAGCGCACCCGCCCGCTGCAAGCCGAGCGTGACGGCAGACGTGAGCAGCACGTTCACCCCGGCGGCGAGCGCGATGTCGCTCTCTCCCGTCAGCAGGCTGCGTACGGCGTGATGGACCGCGACCAGGGAGGACGAGCACGCCGTGTCGACGGCCAGGCTCGGGCCCCGCAGGTCGAGGGCGTAGGAAAGACGGCCCGCCGCGATGCTCAGCGCGGCGCCCGTGGCCGTCCAGGCGTCGGGGGCGGCCGCCGTGAGATGCGCGTACTCGTTGCCGCTGATGCCGACGAAGACGCCGGCCCGGCTGCCCGCGAGCTCCGTGACGGGCAGCGCGGCGTGGTCGAGTGCCTCGCGGGTGACTTCGAGGAGCATGCGGTGCTGGGGGTCCATAGTCGCGGCCTCGTGCACGCCGATGCCGAAGAACTCGGCGTCGAAGCCCGCGATGTCGTCGAGATAGGCGCCGTGCCGGATGACGTCCGACTGCGGGGAGGACTCTCCTCGGACGCCACCGTGTGCGGTCGGTTCCCATCGGCCGGCGGGGACGCTGCCGATCGCGTCCCGGGCCTCGGTGAGCAGGCGCCAGTACGCGTCGGGCGTATCGGCGCCGCCGGGGAAGCGGCAGCCGAGGCCGATGACCGCGATCGATGTCGCGGGTCCCTCGGGAGTCTTCGGCGCCACCGTCCGGGGAGGCTGCTGCGTGAGCCGCGCCACCAGCGCGTCGATCGTGCCCGTGTCCCACAACAGCGTGTCCGGCAGCCGCCGCCCCACCAGGTCGCCGAGCAGCGCGGTCAGGGCCACCGCGTCGCGCGAGGTGAGCCCCAGTTCCGCCAGTGGCCGGTCGTCGGTGATGTCGCCGGGGTCCAGGGCGTACCAGGCGCGCAGCCGACCGACGATCACACCGCGAATCTCCGTGCGCGAGGGGCTCATCGGGGATCGAACCCTCCGTCGAGATAGCGCGCCCGAGCGGCCGTCCGGGCCACCTTTCCGCTGCTCGTGCGGGGCACGGAGCCCGGTGGGACGACCAGCAGCGCGCCGAGTCGCAGCCCGTGGCGTGCCGAAACCGCGGCCCGTACGGTGCGTTCCGCTTGGCGGGCCGCGTCCGCCGTGGGCTCGGCGCCGCGGCGGTGCTCGGCCACCACGACGAGTTGTTCGCCGGTGCTGTCCGCGCGGGGTACGCCGAACGCGGCAAGCCGGCCTTGGCGGACGACGTCCACGGAGGTCTCCACGGTCCGCTCGATGTCCTGGGGATAGTGGTTGCGACCGTCGACGATGATCACGTCCTTCAGACGTCCGGTGACCAGCAGTCGCCCGCCGTGCACGGCACCCAGGTCACCGGTGCGCAGTCGGCCCTGCGGATCGCAGAAGGCCCGGTCGGCGCGTTTCCAGTAGCCGCGCCCGATGTTCGGACCGCGCAGCCGAATCTCGCCGACGCGATCCTCCGGCAGCCGCTCGCCGTTCGCGTCGACGATCTCCACTTCCTGTCCGGCGGGCACCCCGCACGAGACGAGTACGGCCGCGTCCTCCGCATCCGGCAGGACTTCGACGCGCCCCTTTGCCAGCGCCCCCGCGTCGCACACCACGGTGGTGGGAGGCGTCGCGCCCGCGTCCGCCGTCACGAACACAGTGGCCTCCGCGAGTCCGTACGCGGGTGCGTGGGTCGCGGGATCCAGGCCCGCGGGGGCGAAGGTGGCGTGGAAGCGGTCGATCGTGCCCGGCCGCACCGGCTCGCTGCCGTTGATGAGCACCCGTACGCGGTCCAGGCGCAGTTCGTCGAGCACGGCCGGGTCGGTGCGGGCCACGCAGTAGTCGTACGCGAAGTTCGGGGCGGCGCCGATCGTCCCGTCGTACGCACCCAGCAGGCGCAGCCAGCGCGCGGGGTCCTCGAGGAAGGCGACTGGGTCCATCAGGACGGACGGGAAGCCGCCCACGACGGGCGCGGCGATGCTCAGAACCAGGCCCATGTCGTGGAAGAGCGGCAGCCAGCCGACCGTGGTGGTGGCCCCGGGGTCCACGCCGAAGGCGACGATGGCCTGGCGGGCGTTGGCGACGACGTTGGCGTGGCTGATCATCACGCCGGCCGGTTCGCTCGTGGAGCCCGACGTGTACTGGAGGTACGCGATGTCGTCGGGGGCCGGCGCGGTTTCGACCTCGTCGAACGCGAAGCACTGGAGGGGGAGTTGGTCGACGGGGACAACCGGCACCACGGGCAGGTCGTGATCCAGGACGAAGGCCTCCACGGCGATCGCGGTGGTCGAGTCGGAGAGCAGACAGGCTGGTTCGCAGTCGGCCAGGACGGCCGCCAACCTGCTGTCATGGCTAGGGAGTTGGGGGCCGAAGAGGGGCACGGCAATCACCCGGGCGTAGAGGCAGCCGAGGAAGGCAGCCGCGTAGTCGAGCCCCTGCGGCATGACCAGGGCGGCCCTGTCTCCGGGAGCGACGAGGGCGACCAGCCGGTCTGCGACGGCCCGGGCGCGGGCGTCCAGAGCCCGCCAGCCGAGGGTGCGGTGCAGGCCTTCGGAGGCCGCGTCGGGGAAGTGGACGTGGCTGAAGGCGCGTTGCTGCGGCCGGCGAAGGGCCCAGTACCGCAGATGGTCCGGCAGTGGAGCGTCGGCATCTGGCCGGGTGGAGGTCATGGCGGCTCCAACTCATGGGGAGGGTGGTGCTGTTGCCCCTGGGGGGCGGGCGAACGGTGGGGTGATGCACCAGCGTCCGACGCGGGATGCCGGTCGGGTTAGACGACCTGTTGACAGTTCGTCCTCCCTCTTCTGTCAGCTCGCTGACAAAGCCGTGGTCCCGATTCGGCTCCCGGGGACAGAGCCACGGCGACGGCGCGCCCCGGACAATCCATGTCACCCGAAATCGGGTGGCGAGGCGCACGGAGGGAGCGACGGCGGTGGGACGTGGACGGCTGTTCGCGCTGCTGGCACTGCTCGCGCTGACCGGTTTCCTCACGACACTCGACAACACGGTGGTCAATGTCGCCCTGCCCACCGTGCAGCGCGAACTCGGTCTGACCGTGATCGACTTGGAGTGGGTGGCCGCCAGTTATGTACTCAGTTTCGGCGCGCTGCTGCTGCCCGGCGGGCGGCTGACCGACCTCTTCGGACGCCGGGCCGTGCTGGCCACCGGAATCGCTGTCTTCACGGCAGCCTCGGGCGCGGCGGCCCTGGCGGACAGCGGGGGCACTCTCGTCGCGGCCCGCACGGTGCAGGGGGTCGGAGCGGCCCTGGTCATCCCGGCCTCGCTGGCCGTCGTGGCCGCCGATCTGCCCGCGCGGCGGCGTTCGACGGCCGTCGGGCTGTGGACCGCGGCCCTTGCCCTGGCGCTGGCGCTCGGGCCCGTGGTGGGCGGCTTCATCACCCAACAGTGGTCCTGGAGCTCGGTGTTCGCACTGAACGTTCCCCTCGGCCTGCTCGCCCTCCCGCTGGTGTCCGCCGTCCCCGCCGAATCCGGAGAGCCCGTGCGCGGCGCCCTCGACCTGCCCGGCGTGCTCCTCTCGGTCGTCTCGCTCTACCTCCTCACGTACGGGCTCGTGCGCGGCGGCGAGCACGGCTTCGGCAGCGGTCACGTGCCGCTGTGTTTCGGCGTGTCGGCGCTCGCCGCCTGCGTGTTCGTCGTCGTACAGGCACGCACCCCGCGCCCGCTCGTTGAACTGCGGCTGTTGCGCGACCGGTTCCTGACCGGCGGGGTGCCGGCACAGGTGCTGTGGGGCATCGGCGTCAACGGCGTCTTCTTCTTCACGGCCCTCTACCTCCAGCGGATCCTGGGGTTCTCACCGACCCGGGCAGGCCTGGCCTTTCCTCCCGCTGGCCGGAGCCCTGTTGCTGTGCACACCGCTGGCCGAGCCGACGGCACGGCGCCTCGGCACCCATGTCTCGATCGCCGTGGGACTCGGGCTGGTGGCGCTCGGCCTGCTTTACGTGCCGGGCACCGGGGCGCAGGCGGGGTACTGGGATCTGCAGCCCGGGCTGCTGCTGATCGGCGCGGGTTCCGCGCTGACCACTCCGCTGACCGTGCGCTGCCTCGCGGGGGTGCCGGACTCGAGCACGGGGATGGCCAGTGGACTGGTCAGCGCGGCGCGCGAGGTCTCCGGCGTGTTCGGGGTGGTGCTGGTCGGTGTGGTCCTCACCCGCCGCGAGCGCTCCGAACTGCGGTCCGGATCGGATCCGCGCAACGCGTTCCTGGCCGGGTACGACCTTGGGCTGCGCCTCGCGGCCTGTTGCGTCCTGGCGGGTGCGCTCGTCACCCTGGTCGCACTGCGCCGCCGTGGCCGGCATCGGCGGGTGGTTGCGCGAAGCCGGGGCGGAGGGGTCAAGCGGCGGAACGGCACGGGGCCCGGCGCACCCGGCCGGGTCGTCACCAAGTGACAATCCTCACCCCGATGTCTGTCCGCCTTTGATGAGCCCCGGCCGGTTACTTGCGGGTATCGTCTCCGAGCCGCTGACACGGCGCACAGGAGGGAGCCCGAGCGATGGACGATGAGCCCAACGGCCCGTTCAAGGCGTTCCCTTCGGACCTGCACGACCACCTCAGACCGTTCTTCGACGACATCAGGGAAGAGGTCGTCCGAGCGATCAAGACCGAGATCCCCGAGTACGCGCGCCCGACGGACGACACGTACATGCAGGTCGTGCACCGCGGTGTGGAGCACGCGTTGCAGGGGTTCCTGGAGCGGATGGCGAAGCCGGACACGGACTGGGAGCCGGTGACGGCGACCTACCAGCGCATCGGGCGGGGTGAGGCGGACGAGGGGCGCAGTCTCGACTCGTTCCAGTCCGCTCTGCGTCTCGGCGCCCGGGTGACCTGGCGCCGCGTCAACGCGCTGGTCGACGCCGAGTTGCTGCCCCGCAAGGTGCTGGCCGCCTTCGGCGAGGCGCTGTTCCTGCATCTGGACGAGATGGCGGCCGCAACGACCGCGGGCTACACGGAGGCGCGCCTGCACGCGGCGGGCGAGTTGCAGCAACGGCGCACGCGGCTGATCGACCTGCTCACCGCTGATCCGCCCGCGTCGGCCGAGGCGATCAGCGATCTCGCGCACACGGCGCGCTGGCCGGTCCCGCGGGCTGTGGCGGTGGTCGCGATCGACTTCGGGCCGCGGCCCGCCCCGGCGGCGCGACCGATCGTGCCGCCGGAGTTCCTGGCGCGGTTCGATGTGCAGCCGTCCGTTCTGGTCGTGCCCGACCCCGACGGGCCGGGGCGCGGGCGGGCGGTCGCCGGGGCGCTGCACGGATTGCGTGCGGCGATGGGGCCGGCCGTCGCGCTCCAGGAAGGCGCCCGCTCGTTGCGCTGGGCGGCCGAGGCACTCGATCTGGTGCGACGGGGCATCCTGCCCGACACAGAACTGGTCCGCTGCCAGGAGCATTTGGCCACCCTGCTGCTCTTCCGCGACGAGGCCCTGGTGGATGCGATGGCCGAGCGTCGACTGAGTCCGCTGAACGCGATGCGCCCACCGCAGCGGGAGCGGCTGGCGGAGACGCTGCTGAGCTGGTTGCAGTCAGGGCACAACGCCAGCGAGGTGGCGGCGCGGCTCGCCGTGCATCCGCAGACGGTGCGCTATCGGATGCGGCAGCTGGACGAGCTGTTCGGGGACCAACTGCACGATCCGACGGTCCAGTTCGAGATGCAGCTGGCGTTACGGGCGCTGGCCCTGCGGCTGACGGCCGCGTCCCGACGGGGTCAGTGAGGTTACGCTCTGCGCAACATACGGTTGGCGCCGGCGGCGGCCGTCGTCGCGAGCAGCCAGCCCAGACACACGAGGACCACGGCCGCCCACTGCAGTCCGCCGCGGGGGCTGAACGCCTGCTCCTGCCCGAAGTCGACGAGCGGCAGCACCAGGTCGAAGGTGTAGATCGCCGCCTGGAAGTGGGGCGGCTTGCCCGGGTCGATGGCCTGCGGAGGCCACCGGTGTGAACAGCAGGATCCCGCTGAGCATGATCGCGCACAGCCACCACACGGCGCGCATCGGCCGGTAGCCGTAGCCCACGGTGATGTTCTGGAGACCGCTCCACACCCGCCCCGGCCACGGCAGGGTGGCGCACAGGCGTCGCGGCTTGGCGAGGAGGACCGTCCGCGCGCCCCCGTCATGGCCGTGCCGGCGATACGCGGCGGCCATCTGTTCGTAGGGCTGGGGGTGAAGCCCTCGGAATCGCGGGCGAGCGCTACCCGCAAGGGCGCGCAGGGCAACCTGAGGCCCTCCGTGACTTCCTGGACGGATGTCCAGCTATAGTGGACACCTGTCCATGAGATAACCGCTGGACACCTACTCACGACGGAGCCCGCTGACGATGGATACGGTCGCGAACGTGCTGGTAGGCCTGGTGGCCGCGCTGCACGCCTACATACTGGTGCTGGAGATGTTCCTGTGGGAGAAGAAGCCGGGACGGGGGCTGCACGGGTTCGACCCGGAGATGGCCCACGCGACCGCGCCGCTGGCCGCCAACCAGGGGCTCTACAACGGTTTTCTGGCGGCGGGTCTGGTGTGGGGTCTGATCGCCTCGGATCCGACCGGGTTCCGCGTACAGGTCTTCTTCCTGGTGTGCGTCGTGGTCGCAGGTGTGTACGGATCCGTCACCGCGAACCGCCGCATCCTCTTCGCGCAAGCCCTGCCCGGCGCGGTCGCCCTGGCCGCCGTCCTCGTCGCGCGGTGACGCCCGAGGACCCGCGAGCCGCCCGGACCCGGGCGAAGCTGCGGCAGGCACTGCTGGAGGAGTGCGCCGAGCGGCCGCTGGAGGAGGTCGGCGTCGCCGCGCTGGTGCGGCGGGCCGGGGTCGGCCGGGCGACGTTCTACGTGCACTACACCGATCTGGAGGCGCTGGCCGTCGACGCCTGCGCCGATGTCGTACGGGATGCCGTGGAGGCACTGCACGCGTGGCGCGGGCGGCCCGACCCGATGTCCGCGCCGCCCGCCCTGCGCACGTTCTTCGCCGAACTGGCCCCGCACGCCGCCCTCTACCGCGCGCTTCTCGGCCCGGGCGGCGGTGGCCCGCTCGGTCTCGTGCTGCACCGTGATCTGCGCGCCCGCAGCCTGGCCGAGCGCACCCTCGTGGGCGCCCCGGACGCGCCGCTCGTGGCCTCCGCCGTCGCCGCCACCTTCGCGGGGGTGCTCGCCGACTGGCTGCACGGCCTGCTGGAGGGCACCCCGGAGGAAGTCGCCGATCAGGTCTGGCAGTTGCTGGTAGCCCTGCACCGGAGCCGGTGACGGGTCACTTACAGCCCACCTGCTGCTTCGTCGCGGGCCACGCCTCCACGCCGTGGGGTGTACGGATGTAGGCCGTCGACTTGCCCGCCGTCAGCCAGAGTTCCCAGTCGTGGAAGCGGTAGCCGGTGTCCCGCGCGCCGACCGGCATGCGGGCATCCTGGTCGTACGCGGCGGTGAGCACCTCGCTCCCGAGCACCCCGCGCGGATCGCGCGCGTACTGCCTGACCTCCTTGCCCCGGCCCAGCCACAGGAAGTGCGCGCTTCGCCAGTCGCAGTGCTCCGCGCCCGCCGAGCTGCTCACCTCGGTGGTGGGCACGCGGCGACCGTCCCGATCCGTCCAGATCTCGTACGTCGAGTCGGTGAAGCTCGCCGGGAGCTCGGACGGGTCGCAGGAGGCGTTGGTCTCCGGACCCCAGCCGGGGCGGTGCGGCTGATCCTTGGCGACGACGACGGCCACCTTGGTCCTGCCCTTGACGTCGTAGGAGAACAGGACACGGTCCTTTTCCTTGCGCTCCACCCGGTAGCCGTGGTCCGGCAGCTCGGGCTGGTCCATGTCGAAGTAGGCGTTCAGGCCCTCCTCCGGCGTCGAGCCGCCGTCCTTTTGGCCCCACTCGTCGCCCCCGCCGCCCGCGTAGATCTCGCCGTCGCACTCCAGGGCCCGCCCCGCCGCGCCCGAACTCGCCTCTGCCGCGCGCACGCTGCCGTCGCCGACCTCCTTGATCGGCACGTCCAGCGCTCCGGAGTACGGTGTGGCCGGGGGCGTTCCCTCGACCACGAGGTCGTCGCGCATCCCGTCGTCGCACCCCACCACCGTCAAGCCGATGAGAACCGCCACCGCGATCCACTTGCCCATCCCCACCCCTGTTCTCCGAACCGCCGTATCGCTCCTCCGACGCACGAAGGACACGGATCGTTCGGCGGCCGACGGGTGGCCTGGAGCGTGCGGCCCACGAGGCCCAGAAACTCCTCGAAACCACCGACGACTGCATCGAACTCATCGCCTCCCGCGCCGGTATGGGCACCGCGGCGACCTTGCGTCGGCACTTCCGTCGCGCCCTGGGTGTGCCCCGGACATCTATCGGCGCGCCTTCCGCAACCACCGCACTTCCACCACGGCGGCCTGACGGACCGTCGACGAACAGCGCGGGCCCGGAGATACGACCGGCGCGGGCCCTGGGACCTGACTGGCGCGGGCCCGGAGACACCGGGCCCGGCGTGGTCGCGGATGACCGAGAAGGGCCTACTGCACGCCGGGCAACGGCACGCCCGGGCCAACGTTCAGATCATCCGACCGGAACGGTCTAGCGGGTGGCCTGGAACGTACGCCGGTATGCCTGCGGCGATACGCCGATCGCCGCGTGCAGATGCTGGCGCAGCGAGGCGCCGGTCGCGAAGCCGACCTCGCCGGCGATCTGGTCCACCGACAGGTCGCTGGACTCCAGCAGATGGCGGGCCCGGGAGACCCGCTGCTGGATGAGCCAGCGGCCGGGGCTCATGCCCACCTCGTCGTTGAAGCGGCGGGCGAAGGTGCGCAGGCTCATCCGGGCATGGCCCGCGAGGTCGGTCAGTGTCAGCGGATCGCCGAGGCGGGCCAGGGCCCACGCACGGGTGGCGGCCGTGCTCGTCGCCGAGGGCTCCGGCACGGGCTGCTCGATGTACTGGGCCTGGCCGCCCTCCCGCAGCGGCGGGACCACACAGCGCCGGGCCACCTTGTTGGCCAGCTCGCTGCCGTGGTCCTTGCGGAGGATGTGCAGGCAGACGTCGATGCCGGACGCGGCCCCGGCCGAGGTGAGGACCGAGCCGTCGTCGACGAACAGCACGTCCGGGTCCAGCGACACACGCGGGAACAGACGCCGGAACTCGTCGACCACCTGCCAGTGCGTGGTCGCCCGGTGTCCGTCCAGCAGACCCGCCGCCGCCAGGACGAACGCACCCGTGCAGATGGAGACGAGGCGGGCGCCGGGCCGGATCAGCGCGAGTGCGGCGGTGAGCTCGTCGGAGGGCTCCGGGACCAGCCTCGCCGGGGTGATCGCCGCGATCACCACCGTGTCCGCCGTGGACAGCGCCTCGGGACCGTGGTCGACGGTGACCGAGAAGTCGGCGTTGGTGCGGACGGGGCGGCCGTCGACAGTGCACGTCACCACTTCGTAGCGACCGTCCGCCGCGCCGAAGATCCGGCTGGGGATGCCCAGCTCGAAGGGGTAGACGCCGTCCAGCGCCAGGACGACCACTCGCTCCACGGGATGCATGGCACGATCCTATCGAAGGTTGACAATCATGCCATTTTCTTGCCGGGCCGGCCCCGGCACGCTGGGACACCATGAGCACTGTGAACACCATGCGAGCCATCAGTCAGGACGTCCTCGGCGGTCCCGAGGTACTCAAGGAAGTGCAGGTGGAGCGCCCCGCGCCGCGCCCCAACGAGGTACTGATCCGGGTGCGCGCGGCCGGCGTCAACCCGACCGACTGGAAGCACCGCGCGACCGGCGGTTTCCTCGGCGAGCCGCCCTTCGTCCTCGGCTGGGACGTCTCCGGCGTCGTCGAGGCGACCGGAATCGGCGTTGCCCGCTTCAAGCCCGGGGACGAGGTCTTCGGCATGCTGTCCTACCCGTTCGGCCACGGCTCGCACGCCGAGTACGTCACCGCCCCCGCCCGCGCCTTCGCGCACAAGCCGTCCGGAATCGACCACATCCAGGCGGGCGCGCTTCCGCTGGTCTCGCTGACCGCCTGGCAGGCCCTGGTCGAGACGGCGGACATCCAGCCGGGCCAGCGGGTGCTGATCCACGCGGCGGCCGGCGGGGTAGGTCATGTGGCCGTGCAGATCGCCAAGGCGCGGGGCGCGTATGTCATCGGTACCGCGAGCGCGGGCAAGCACGATTTCCTGCGGGAGATCGGCGTGGACGAGGCGATCGACTACCGGGAGACCGACTTCGCCGAGGCGGTCAAGGACGTCGACGTCGTCCTGGACACGATCGGCGACGAGTACTCTGTCCGCTCGCTGCGCGTACTGCGCCAGGGCGGGATCGTGGTTTCGATCCTGCCGGTCGGGTCGGCGGACTTCTACGAGGAGGCCGAGCGGATCGGCGTACGGGCGGTCAGGATGCTCGTCGACGCCTCCCACACCGGCATGAAGGCGATCGCGGCGCTCGTCGAGGCGGGGAAGCTGCGCGCCACGATCGCCGACACCTTCCCGCTGGCCGATGCCGCCGAGGCGCATGCGCTCGGCGACACCGGCCGGACCACGGGGAAGCTCGTCCTGGTCGTCGATTAAGGGCAGTCGACTGAATGAAGTCGGTCGAAGGAAGTCGGCTGAAGACGGTCGGCCGGACGTCGCTGTCTAGAAGGTGAGCACGGGCTTGATCGTCTTGCCGGCGCTCATGTCCCGCACCGCCCGCTCGATGTCCGCGAACGGATAGTGGCTGATCAGGCGGTGCAGCGGGAGCCGTCCGTCCTGGACGAGCGCGACCAGCGCGGGGATGGCGGTCTGGGTCTCACTGTCGCCGAGAGTGAGACCCACGACCTTCTTGCCGGGCAGCAACGCGTTGACGTCCAGGGCGACTTCGGTGCCGAAGGGCGGTGCGCCGACGACGACGAGGGTGCCGCGCGGCGCGAGCGTGTCGGCGCCCTTGCGCAGTACGGCGACACTGCCCGTGGTCTCCACGACACCGTCGGCGCCCCGGCCGTCGGTGAGTGCGAGCACCGCCTCGGTGACATCGGCCTCGGCCGCGTTCACGGTGTGCGTGGCGCCCAACTCCCGTGCCAGTTCAAGCCGTTCGGCGATCTTGTCCACGGCGATGACCGTGGTCGCGGGGGTGAGGGCCGCCGCCATCACCGCGGACAGGCCGACGGCTCCGGCGCCCAGGACGACGAGGCTGCTGCCTGCTTCGGGCTTCAGCACGTTCCAGACGGCGCCCACTCCGGTCTGCACCCCGCAGCCCAGTGGGGCGATGGACTCCAGCTGGACGTTCGGATCGACTTTCACCAGGCTGCGCTCGTCCACGAGCGCCCGTTCCGCGAAGGACGACTGTCCGAAGAAGTGGCCGCCGAGCGGCACCCCGTCGCGGCTGATCGTGCTGGTGCCGTCGGCGCGCCGACCGCCGATGAGGTTCAGCGGCAGCCAGGTGGCGCAGTACGCGGGGTGTCCGTCACGGCAGTTGTGACAGCCGCCGCAGGAGGTGAAGGACAGCACGACATGGTCACCGGGGGCAACACCGGTGACATGGGGGCCGACGGCCTCGACGACTCCCGCTCCCTCGTGCCCCAGGACTCCGGGCAGCGGGAAGGGCAGACCGCCGCTCGCCACACCGAGGTCGGTGTGGCACAGGCCGGTCGCCACCATACGGACGAGGGCCTCGCCGGGGCCGGGCTCGTCCAGTTCGACGTCGGTGAGGGTGAACGGCGCTCCCCCGGACTCCACCACGGCGGCGCGCGTAGTACTGGGCATCGCATGAACTCCTTTGCGGGGGCGCTCAGTCGAGCGAGACGACGACGGACTTGACCTTGGTGTAGGCGGCGAGCGCCTCGGGCCCGTACTCCCGGCCGAAGCCGGAGTCCTTGACCCCGCCGAAGGGAACCGCGGGGTCGAGCATCGCCCAGTCGTTGATCCAGACGATGCCCGCCTGCAGCCGGTCGGCGACGCGGTGCGCGCGGGTCAGGTCGGTGGTCTGGATGCCCGAAGCCAGGCCGTACGGCGTGGAGTTGGCCAGCTCGACGGCCTCGTCCTCGGAGTCGAAGGACTGCACGGTGAGGACGGGGCCGAAGATCTCCTCCTGGATGACGCGGGAGTCGGCCGTGAGGTCGGTGATCACGGTGGGCCTGTAGTAGTAGCCGCCGTTCAGGTCGAGGCGCTCACCGCCGCAGACGATGCGGCCGCCCTCCTTGCGGGCCAGGGCGACGTACTCCTCGACCTTCTTCAGGTGCTTGTCCCCAGCCATCGGGCCGACGACCGTTGCCGCGTCCCGGGGGTCGCCGACCGGCACTCCGGGGACGGCGTCGGCGAGGATGCCCAGCAGGGTGCCGTACACGGAGCGCTCCACCAGCAGGCGCGGCCCGCCCATGCAGAACTGCCCGGTGTTGAAGACGAAGCCCTTGATGACCGCGCCGACCGCCTTCTCCAGGTCGGCGTCCGCGAAGACGAGATGGGCCGCGTTGCCGCCCAGCTCCATGGTGACGGGCTTGAGCGCCTCACCGGCGATGCTCGCGGCATGCCGGCCGACGGCGGTGGACCCGGTGAAGGCGACCTTGTCGATGCCGGGGTTGCGCAGCAGCGCCTCGCCCGCGACCGGGCCGCTGCCGGTGACGACGTTCACGACGCCGTCCGGGACGCCCGCCTCCTGGAGCAGCCGGGCCATGTACAGAGCGCTGAGCGGGGTCTCGTCGGCGGGCTTGTGCACCACGGCGTTGCCGGCCGCCAGCGCCGGGGCGAGCTTCGAACTGGACAGGATCAGCGGGAAGTTGAAAGGAGTGATCGCGGCGACCACGCCGAGCGGTCCGCGGCGCGTGTACGCGAAGGCGTTGAGCGGGGTGTCGCGGGTGGCGCCGTCGAGGGTCTGGGCGAGCGCGGCGCAGTACTCGTACTCGTCGGCGGCGGTGAGCACGTCGACTGGGCGGCAGAGGGAGAGGGGTTTGCCGACGTCGAGGCTCTCCAGGGCCGCCAGCTCGTCGGCGTTCGTGCGGATCAACTCGGAGACGCGGTGCAGCACCCGGCCACGCTCACGGCCGCTCATCGCGGCCCACGGGCCGTGGTCGAAGGCTTCCCGTGCGGCACGTACGGCCGCGTCGACATCGGCCGCGCCCGCCTCGGCGACGGTCGTGACCACCTGGCCGATGGACGGATCGATCACGTCCGTACGCGCTCCGTCGGCCGCCTCGCGCCACTGTCCACCGATGAACAGCTGCCCGGGCCCACTCTCGAAGGTGGTCGTCATTGCCCACTCCTCAGCCTTGATCGCCAAGTTTTCAACCAACAGGATTCCTGTTGGTTGGCAGTCTCGTTACGGACAGGTTTCCTGTCAATGGCTTAGGCTGAACCCATGGTCGGCACCCAGGCAACCAAGACACCCCCGTCACTGCTCTACATGGTCAAGCAGGTGGAACTCGTCGTGCGTTCACACCTCGACGAGCTGGTGAAACCAGCCGGCATCACCGCATTGCAGTACACCTCGCTCACCGTGCTGGAGCGGCACGACGGCCTGTCGGCGGCGCAGCTGGCGCGTGACTCGTTCGTGACGGCTCAGTCCATGGCCGATCTGGTGCGCTCACTGGAGAGTCGCGGACTGGTGCGCCGCGAGCGCAATCCACGCAACCGGCGCGAGCTACTGATTCTGCTGACCGACGAGGGACGCGAACTGCTCGCGCGGTTCTCCGGAGCCGTACGGGAACTGGAGGAGCTCATGGTCCGGGACCTCACCTCGCACCAGACCGATCAGTTCCGTCAGGCGTTGTCCAAGGCGTGGCACGCGCTGTCGTGACGCGGGCACTCGCCCCCACGGCACACCCACAGCGGGACGACTCGCCGCGCAAATCGAAGACATATGTCAACCGAACATGCTGGAATTCACTCCATCGAGGGTAACTTGCAGAGCAAGGAACGGTTTTGCAACCACGGGTGCCCCGTTGGCGTGTCTACGCTCGCTTGACGCCGTCGCCCTGGCCCCCGGTGACCCTGGCCCCTGCCCTCGCGAGGCAGGTCAGCTGCCGGTTGGAGGTGATGACTTCGTGGCGCACGACCCCGCACCGCTCACCCGACATCTGCGCATTCACCAGGACCGCGGACACCTGGTGCTGGAGTTCCACGGGGAGATCGACATCCTCGCGGCCATGGAGATCACCCCGCTCCTGGACTCCGCGACCGGGGGCCCGGCACCGCAGGTCGTGATCGACCTGCGGCCCGTCGACTTCTTCGACTGCTCGGGCCTGCGCCTGCTCTACCGGGCCAGACGCCGGGTCCTCGCCCGGGACGGACGGCTGCACCTCGTCTGCACCCAGCCGCTGATCCTGCGCATCCTCCGGGTGACCGGCCTCGCGCGTCTGCTGCCACCCTCCTCGTCGCTGGACGAGGCGCTGGCCCGACCCGAGGCCACGTCGGGTTCCGTGTGAGCGCTTGCTGCCCCCGGTGACTACTTCCGGATCTTTGTGACCTGCCCCGCCCCGACCGTCCTGCCGCCCTCGCGGATGGCGAACTTCAGCCCCTCCTCCATGGCGATGGGCTGGATCAACTGCACCTGCATGGTGGTGTTGTCGCCCGGCATGACCATGTCCGTGCCCTTGGGGAGGGTCACCACTCCGGTCACGTCCGTCGTACGGAAGTAGAACTGTGGCCGATAGTTGTCGAAGAACGGCGTGTGCCGGCCGCCCTCGTCCTTCGACAGGATGTACGCGCGCGCCTCGAACTCCGTGTGCGGCGTCACCGAGCCCGGCTTGATGACGACCTGCCCGCGCTCCACGTCCTCGCGCTTCACACCCCGCAGCAACAGTCCGACATTCTCCCCCGCCCGGCCCTCGTCGAGGAGTTTGCGGAACATCTCGATACCGGTGACGGTGGTCTTGGTCTTGTGCTCGTGGATGCCGATGATCTCGACCTCACTGTTGACCCTCAGCACACCGCGTTCGATGCGGCCGGTGACGACCGTGCCGCGGCCCGTGATGGTGAAGACGTCCTCGATGGGCATCAGGAAGGGCCGGTCGACATCGCGCACCGGCTCGGGCACGAACTCGTCGATCGCCGCGAGGAGTTCGAGGATGGACGCACTCCACTTCGGGTCGCCCTCAAGGGCCTTGAGCGCGGAGACCCGCACGACCGGGACATCGTCGCCCGGGAACTCGTACTCGGTGAGCAGCTCGCGCACTTCGAGCTCGACGAGTTCCAGAATCTCCTCGTCGTCCACCATGTCGGTCTTGTTGAGCGCGACGACGATGTACGGGACGCCGACCTGGCGTGCGAGCAGGACATGTTCCTTGGTCTGCGGCATCGGCCCGTCGGTCGCCGCGACGACCAGGATCGCGCCGTCCATCTGCGCGGCGCCCGTGATCATGTTCTTGATGTAGTCCGCGTGCCCCGGGCAGTCCACGTGTGCGTAGTGCCGGTTCTCCGTCTGGTACTCGACATGGGCGATCGAGATCGTGATACCGCGCTGGCGTTCCTCGGGAGCCTTGTCGATCTGGTCGAACGGCGTGTAGGGGTTCAGGTCGGGGAACTGGTCGTGCAACACCTTGGTCATGGCCGCTGTCAGCGTCGTCTTACCGTGGTCGATGTGACCGATGGTGCCGATGTTGACATGCGGCTTGGTCCGCTGGAATTTCGCCTTCGCCACTGCAAGCCCTCCTGATCACCTGGGTGACGCCGAGCGTTGCTTCGCGGCTTGCCGGCCGAGCGCCGCACCGCCTACCCGGTGAGCCCGGCCGCCTTCCTGCCCGAGCCGACGGGCAGGAAGTTCCGCTCCTTCCTGTCTATTCGTTCGGAGGCGCGTCGAACAGGGCGCTGACGGACTCGCCGTTGTGAATGCGCCGCACCGCCTCGGCGAGCGCCGGGGCGATGGACAGGATGCGCAGCTTTTCCGTGTGCTCCTCGACCGGGACCGGCACGGTGTTCGTGCACACGATCTCCAGGACGTCCGGCTGCTCGCTGAGGCGCTTGAGCGCGCCCGCGGCGAACAGTCCGTGGGTGCAGGCGACCCGGATCGACCGGGGCCCCAACTCCCGCAGCCGCTCGAGTAGTTCGAGGACGGTGCTGCCCTTGGCGATCTCGTCGTCCAGCACGATGACATCGCGCCCGCTGACGTCGCCGATGACGGAGCTGATGCTCACCCGGTCGTCGGCGAACCGCTGCTTGGCACCGGCGGCCACCTGGGCCCCGATCAGCCGTGCGAACGCCGCCGCCTCCTTGGCGTTGCCCAGGTCCGGCGACACCACTGTGGTACGGGAGAGGTCGTAGCCGCGGAAGTGCGCGGCCAGCTCCCGCAGGGCGTGCAGATGGTCGACCGGCACCGAGAAGAAGCCGTGCACCTGCGGCGAATGCAGCGTCATGGCCAGGACGCGGCTCGCCCCGGCCGCCACCAGCAGGTCCGCCACGAGCCGCCCGCCCATCGAGATCCGCGGCATGTCCTTCTTGTCCGAGCGGGCGTACGAGTAGTGCGGCATGACCACGGTGATCCGCCCGGCGGACGCGCCGCGCGCAGCGTCGCACATCATCAGCAGCTCGACGAGGTGCTCCTGCACCGGCGTGACCAACGGCTGCACCAGGAAGACATCTCGCTCGCGGCAATTGGCCTGGAGCTGCACCTCCAGGCAGTCGTTGGCGAACCGGCTGACGCGGGTCGGGCTGAGAGGCACACCGAGATGCGCGCAGAGCTCGGCCGCCAGCTCGGGATGGGCACTACCGCTGAACACGGCGATGTCACGCACGACCGCTCCTCGCATGATCGAACCGGGTCGCGTCGCCGGTTGGCATGATCGACCCGGGGTGCGTGCCTCATGCTACTGGGCACCTTTCGGCCGCTCGACCGGGGGAAAACCGGTTGCGGACGGCCACCCGGACGACGCCATCATGACGGTGCCAGTACCCCCTCGAATTCAGGAGAACGGAATGCGCCGATTCCTCGGAACTTCTCAGCGCCCCCACCGGACGACTGTTCTCGAGGACTCGACCACGCATGCACACCCTGAACATCGGAATTCTGGCCCACGTCGACGCGGGTAAGACCAGCCTCACCGAGCGGCTGCTGTTCGACGGCGGCGCCATCGACCGGCTCGGCAGCGTCGACGCCGGGGACACCCGTACGGACGACGGAGCGATCGAGCGGCAGCGCGGCATCACCATCCGCTCGGCCGTCGCCGCCTTCACGGTCCGGGACATCTGCGGCGTCACAGACGTACAGGTCAACCTGATCGACACCCCCGGGCACTCCGACTTCATCGCCGAGGTCGAGCGCGCCCTGGAGGTCCTGGACGGTGCGGTGCTGGTGCTCTCCGCCGTCGAGGGCGTCCAGGCACAGACGCGCGTGCTGATGAAGACCCTGCGGCGGCTCGGCCTGCCCACCCTCGTCTTCGTCAACAAGATCGACCGGGCGGGCGCACGGGAGGAGGGGCTCCTCGACGACATCCGGCGCCGCCTCACGCCGCACATCGTCCCGCTCGCCCGCGTGACGGACATCGGCACCGGATCCGCCCGTGTGCTGCCGCGCCCGCTCGACGACCTCGCGGCCGACACGCTCGCCGAGGTGGACTCCGGCATCCTGGCCGCGCTCGTGGACGGGCCCCCGCCCACACCGGACGAGCTGCGGGCAGCGCTGGCCGCGCACACCGCCGACGGCTCCGTCCATCCGGTCCTGTTCGGCTCGGCGCTCGGCGGACAGGGCGTGGCCGAGCTGATCGAGGCGGTGGTCCGGCTGATCCCCCGCCCGACGGTCCCCCGCTCCGGTGAACCACGCGGCACGGTCTTCGCCGTACGGCCGGGACCCGGCGGCGAGCGGACGGCGTATGTGCGTCTGTACGAAGGGGAGGTGGCGCGCCGCGAACGGCTCACGTTCCTGCGCCGCGAGGCCGACGGCCGGACCACGCGGGTGCCCGGCCGGGCACTCGGACTGGAGGTGATCGGGCAGCCCGAAGCCACCTCCCTCACCCCGGGGAACATCGCCGCGCTCCACGGCGTCGCCGGCATCCGCGTCGGCGACCGGCTCGGCGAAGCCACCGATCGCGCACCGCAGTTCGCGACCCCGACACTGGAGACGCTGGTGCGGGCCAAGCACCCCGCCCAGGCCGCCCCGCTGCGCTCCGCCCTTCTCACTCTGGCCGACCAGGACCCGCTGATGCACGCCAGGCCCGCCGCGTCCGGCAGCACCGCGCTGCTGCTCTACGGCGAGGTCCAGAAGGAGGTCCTCGCGGCCGCGCTCGCCCAGGACTTCGGCATCGAGGCCGACTTCGAGCCGAGCCGGGTGCGGTTCCTGGAGCGGCCGGAGGGCACGGGTGAGGCGTATGAGGAGATCCAGCGCCACGGGCACACCGGGTTCTGGGCGACGGTCGGGCTGCGTATCGAGCCGGGACCGCGCGGCTCCGGCGGTGTCTTCAGCTACGAGACCGAGCTCGGCGCCCTGCCGCGAGCGTTCCACCAGGCGATCGAGGACACGGTCCACGCGACCCTGCTCACCGGTCCGCAGGGATGGCCGGTGACGGACTACCGGGTCACCCTCGTCCGCTCCGGATTCGCCGCTCCGATCAGCACGGCCGCCGACTTCCGCGGCCTCACCCCGGTCGTGCTGCGCCGCGCCCTCGAGCGGGCGGGGACACGGGTGTACGAGCCGTATCACGCGTTCGAGGTGGAGCTCCCGCTCGACGCGCTGGCCCCGGTGACAGCTCAACTGGCCGCCTTCGGCGCAGAGTTCAAGGAGACGACGGGAGGGCGCACCGCATGGCTGGTCACCGGCGAGTTGCCGGCCCGGGTGGTGCGGGACATCGAGCTGCGGCTGCCGGGGCTGACGCACGGAGAGGGGGTGTGGTGGTCGCGCCCGTCGGGCGACCGCCCCCTTCGGGCCCTGCGCTAGGTGATCAGTCCTGACGCAGGACCTCGGTCGAGGAGGGGTCGGGCGCAACGACCTCATGCCCGGCGCGACGCAGCCGCTCGGCGGCGAGGAGTTCGGCTCGGCGCAGGCCGAGAACTGAGAGGAACAACGCGATGTGAACCATGGCGTCATCGTGCCGTGCCGCGACTCCGGACCGAGGCGACTGCCCGCTCCGGCGATGGCCGTGAGCAGCACATTCGATACAGCCAGGGCCTGCGCCGACGCAGGTGGATCGTCCAGCAGATTCGGTACGGCGAGCAGACGCCGTGCGTCCCCGGCGTACGGCGAACTGCGGTCGGCGCAGGAGTCATCGGTACCCGACTTGCCCCGCCGTTCCTCGATCGGCCAACAAAGCTGCCTGTCAGGTGACTTGGAGGGTACACGGACGGTTGAAAGGAGGACCGTCGACATGACGACGTCCATCAAGCGCATGCCCGGCTGGGCGAAGGTGGTCAGCGCCTTCGTGCTGGTACTCGTGGTGCTCTTCGCCGGGCTGCGGCTGGCCCTTTTGCCAGGGCTGCGCGATGTGTTCGGCACCGAGACGCACGACCGGTCGGGCCCCGCCCTCCTCAAGTCGATCCGGGACATCAGCCGTTACGACGCCGCGTCGGGCAACTTCCAGGTGGTCGTGGACCTGGAGAAGGACGCCAAATACCTGCCCGACGCGATCCGCGGCACCCGCACGCTGTACGTGGGGGCCGGGACTGTCGACGCGTATGTCGACCTCGGCACGCTGGGCGAGAAGGACGTGACGGTCAACGCCGACCGAACGTCCGCCACGCTCCGGCTGCCGCACGCGGCGCTGGGTAAACCCGCGCTCGACCCCGACCACTCCTACGCCGTCTCCAAACAGCGCGGTCTCCTCGACCGGATCGGCGACATCTTCTCCGACAACCCCAACGACGAGCGGGCCGTCCAGAAGCTCGCGGCCAAGCACATCGGCGACGCCGCGAAGGACAGCCGCCTCACCTCACGCGCCGAGGCGAACACCACCGGCATGCTGGAAGGCCTGCTGCGCTCCCTGGGCTTCACGGACGTGACGGTCACCTACGGTGCCTGAGCGTCCGAGGCCGACGTGGCCACCCGGATGGCAGTCCGCTGCGGGCGGGCAGACGATGGAAGGGGCAAGGGAAGGGAGCCGTCATGCTCGAGATCAAGACGGTCGACAAGCCGGATGAACGGCGTGATTTCCCGCGCGGCCACCTCGAAGCGGTCCACATGACCGGGCTCGACTTCGCCGTGGGAACCTTCGAACCGGGCTGGCGCTGGTCCGAGTCGGTGGGCCCCATCGTGGGAACCAAGAGCTGCGAGATCCACCACAACGGATATGTCGTCCAGGGAAGGATGCACCTCCGCATGGACGAAGGCGGCGAAGGAGAAGTCGGCCCAGGCGATGTGTTCGTCTGCCCGCCCGGGCACGACGCATGGGTCGTGGGCGACGAGCAAGTGATCGTGTACGACTTCGCGGGAGGCATGGCAACGGATTACGCGAAGGCGGCGAACGACTAGGAACTGTGGTCCGTTTCTCGTAGACCCTCTCTGCGGGTCCTCTGTACCGGTCCGCTCTACGGGCCCTCTGTACCGGTCCGCTGTACGGGTCCTCTGTACCGGTCCGCTCTATGGGGCCTTCGTACAGGTCTTCGTCGAAGCCGGGAGGCCGTCCGCCGCGTGAGCCTTCGCGTCGGCGGGCGACCTCGCTTCTCTGCGAGCATGGAGCAGCACTCGCCGCTCCCCCTCATCGACGAGGTCGCGGACCTCGCGGAGCCGCAATACGCCCCGCACGCCACCATCAGCCCCTGGCCTCACCCGTCTTGCCGCCGAACGCCTCCTTCCGGATGAGATCGAAGAAGCTCGGCGTCCCCTCCGTCGTGCGCACGTCGACATAGGCGTGCACATGCGGCCCCTCCACCGTCTGCCGCAGCAACGCGTGGGCGAGGTCGGCCCGCGCGGTGTACCGGCCGGGCAGGCGCGACATGCCGATCTCGTAGTCGCTGACCGCACCCGCGTCGAACAGGCCGCCCGGGCGGACGACCGTCCAGTCGAGGTCGGTAGCGCGGACGATCTCCTCCATACGCCGCATGTCCTCGTACACGGTGCGGCCCATGAACCGCACGACGGCCGGCTCGAGCACCTTCCGGAACAGCAGCCGCTCGCCCGGTGCCGGTGTCCCGAAGAGAACCGTGGAGGTCACGGCGGCGAGGCGTCGTACGCCGTGCTTGGTCATGGCCTGCGTGACGTGCGTGATTCCGGTGGAGTACACACTTACCCGATCACGGGTGTAGGGGACACCGAGCGCAGAGATCACGGCGTCCTGACCGGCCACAGCGCGTTCCACCGCGTCGGGGTCGTACACATCCGCCTCGACCACCCGCACCCGCGGCCCCCTCACCGGAAAGTTCTCGGGCTGCCGCGTCACGGCGGCGACCGCATGGCCTGCCGCGCTCGCCTGCTCGACGACCAGGCGCCCGGTCGGTCCGTTCGCTCCGAAGACGACGATGTTCATGGGGTTTCTCCCTCTGGCTCCGACGGTTTCCGCGGACAAGAGGGCCGGGGCGGCCGGAGTGTGACACCGCAGAGAGTCTTTGAGACGCGGCCCACATTCTTGGGACGTGTTCGGCCGCCCCCGGAGACGGGTTCGGCGTCGGTTCGTTCCTCGGGGGCGAAGCGCGGGGCAGCCCGCTCAGCCGCCCAGAATCCCCGGCAGCGCCAGCGTCCCCAGCAGCGTCGCGCCGACCAGCATCCAGGCGACGTAATCGCCGATGTGGCCGGACTGGAGGCGCCGCAGAGGGCCCGTCCAGGGCCGCTCGCCCAGCAGCGTCGGGCGGGTCACGGCGAGTGCGGCCAGTCCCAGGGCCAAGGCCGTGGAGGCGAGGCCGAGGAGCACTCCGGCAAGGGTCCAGTGCGGCGAGGTGATCGCCCCACCGGACCCCGCCTCGCTCACGCCGTGGCCCACCACTTCGGCGAAGCCGGGCGCCACGCCCACGGCGAGGGACGCGGCCAGCAGCAGCGCGGGGACCGAGGTCATCGTGTCCGGCACGCGCTTGAGGCGGTGCCGGGTCTCCGGTTCCTCGCCGGTGCCGGTGATCTCGTACGACGACTCGTCCTTCGGCCTGGGGCCGAGGCCGAAGAACACCCGCGCGGTGACGCGCAGCACCGCGGCCGCGGTCACCGCCGACACAGCGACGAACACCACGGTGAGTGGTTCTCCGACCGCCTCCTCGGTGATCGATTTCCCGAGCCCGGTCCCGAAGGGCGGCAGCCCGGCGAGGCCCAGCGCGCCGACGCCGAACATCACACCGACTCCACGCAGCTGCCGGGCGCGACCGTGCAGCGCGTGTTCGTCGACGCTGCCGTACCGGTCGAGCAGGATGCCCGTGCAGGCGAACAGGGCGGCCTTCACCCCGGCATGACCCAGGATGTAGAGCGCGACGCCTTCGTCCGCCTCGGGCGTGAGCCATCCGATGCCGATCACGAAGAGCCCCATGTGGGCGACCGTCGAGTACGCGAGCAACCGTTTCACATGCCGCTGGTACCAGCACATGAGCGCGCCAACCACGCTCGTCAGCACGCCGAGGACGACCAGGGCGCGCTCGACATCGGCCGCGGGGATCCCGCCGGGCCCGGAGAAGACCGTCCCGTACACCCGCCAGACGCCGTACGCGCCGAGTTCGACCATCACCCCGGACAGCAGCATGCACACCGGTGTCGGCGCGACCGCGTGCGCGTCCGGCAGCCAGAAGTGGAAGGGCACGGCCGCCGCCTTGACCAGGAGGGCTGTCAGGACGAGCACGAAGGCCGCGAGGGTGAGGGCGTCGGGCCCGCCGTGCTCGTCGAGGCCGCGGCCGATCTTCACCATGGCGAGCTCGCCGGTGCGCGCGTACAGCAGCCCGATGCCCAGCAACATGGCGTACGCGCCCAGGGAGTTGACGACCCCGAAGGTCAGTGCGCCCTGCACGGCCTTCGCCTCCTCGACGCGATGGCCGGTCAGCGCGTACGCCACGACGCTCATCAACTCGAAGAACACGAACGCGTCGAAGAGGTCGCCCGCGATCGCGAAGCCGCACATGCCGCCCTGGAAGAGCAGCATCAAGGCGGGGAACGAGGCCGCGTGGCGGCGCGGCGCTTCCTCGAAGTAGCGCCAGGAGTACGCCAGTGCGGCCAGGGTCAGCAGCGACGCGAGCGCCGCCATTCCGAGCCCCGGGCCGTCGCCGACGAGGACGATCCCGACGCTCTCGCCCTCCTTGGGCTGCCAGCCGCCCACCCACTCGACCAGCGGCGGCGAGGAGTTGAGCAGCAGGACGACGGCGAGTCCCGCCGTGCCCGCGGAGACGACGCAGCCCACCGTCTCGGCGACGGCCCGCGGCAGCCGGCGGCCGCTCGCGACGAGCAGTGCGGCCCCGAGCAGTGGAAGAGCGACGAGCAGCGGCAGCAGGTGGTTCATCAGCCGCGCAGCTCCGTGAGTTCGTCGGGGTCGACGGTGCCGTGCCGTTTGGAGACCTGCATGACGAGGGCGAGCAGCAGCGCGGTGACGGTGGCCCCGACGACCACGTCGGTCAGGGCGAGGGCCTGTACGACGGGGTCCACCACGGGCCGTGAGCCGGGCTTGATGTCGGAGAAGACGGGCGCTGTGCCGCCGTCACGGTAGCCGACGGCCAGCAGCAGGACGTACGTGGCCGACTGGCAGACCGCGAGGCAGCCCACGGCGTGGATGAGGTTGCGGCTGGTGGCGATGCCGTAGCAGCCGACGAGGAAGATCCACACGGCGACGAGATACGGCAGTACGGACATCACTTCGCGTCCTCCTGTTCGATCTCCACGGCCTGGTCCAGGAAGCGGGCGAGCAGCACGACGACCGCGCAGGCGACCTCCATGCCGATGGCCGCATTCAGGAGGGGGATGGTCCCGCCGGACGACAGGGTGTTGAACGTGCCGTACGGAAGCAGTGTGTTGGCGAGGAAGGCCGCGCCGCCGATGAGCCCCGCGAGACCCGTGACGAGATAGGCGGACGCGGCGAGCGCGTCACCGACCTCGTACAGGCCGACCGGCCGGATCCGTTCCAGGGCGCGGTAGTCGGCGCCGAGGTAGAGCAGGTGGAGGGCGGTCGCGGCGACCACACCGCCCTGGAAGCCGCCGCCCGGGCTGAGTTGTCCGTGGGCGATGACGTACAGGCCGGTGAGCAGGGCGACGGGCAGGACGATCAGTGCGTAACGACGTACCGGGAGCGGCACGGAGGCGGGTTCCGGTTTCGCGCGCCGTTCGTCGCGGGTCTGGCGCAGCAGCACGACCGTGCCGAGGACGGAGGCGAAGAGGATGCTCATCTCGCCGAGGGTGTCGAAGGCGCGCTGGTCGAAGTTGACGGACGCGATGGTGTTGGCGGTGCGGCGGGCCAGCGACGCGTGGACCGCCCGGTCGCCGTACGGGTGTGACGCACCGCCGAAGCCGGGCAGCCGCAGGCAGGCGGCGACGAGGAGCACCCCGAGGCCCGCGCCCCCCAGGGCCAGGATCCACAGCCGCAGGCGACGCGTCATGAGGCCTTGTCCTTCTTCCGCCCGCGTCGCCGCACCTTGCGGACCGACAGCAGCAACAGGAGCGGGGTCAGGGCGGAGCCCACGGCGAGCTGTGAGAGGGCCACGTCGGGGGCCTGCAGCACGGTGAACAGGACGGCCAGGGTCGTGCCGAGAACCGCGAGGACGAGGGCCTGGCGCTCGGGATCGCGCACCGCGACGGCCGCGGTCGCACTGGCCGCCACCAGCAGCAGAGCCACGACGATGAGCGGGTCATCCATGGCGGCTCCCGCCCAATCCGCCGGCCAGGGCCCGTGACGCGATGAGGTTACCGCCGATCAGCAAGGCGCCGGTGACCAGGAGCTTCACCATCGCGCGGCCCGGTCCGCCGACCGCGCACAGGACGAGCACGACGACGGCACCGAACGCGGCGACCGCGTACGTGAGCCATGGGGCCTTCGGCGGGTCCTTCTCCAGGTCCTCGGCGAGCAGCCGGGCGAAGACCAGGGTGCCGACCGGGCCGAGGAGAGCGAGGACCAGGGCGAGATCGACGTACGACGGCCGGTCGTAGCCCTGCGCGAGGAGCAGCAGGCTGGGGCAGGCCAACGACGTGGACAGGTTCTGCGCGACGACCCGGCGCCGCAGCGGCCCGGTGGCGACCCCCCACACCGTGGCACCCACTCCCCCCGCGAGCGCGGCCGTCGCCGCGACGGTCCAGCCGTTCACCGCCCGCGCACCGCCCGCCGCGCACCGCCCGCCGCGACGGCACCGACCAGCGCGGCGGCCGCCCCCACGACGAGTTCCAGCGTGTCCACCGTGCTGATGAGAACCAGCCACAGCACCGCGAGGGCGGCCCACCATGCGAGGACTTCGAGCGCGCCCCTGAGGGCGGCACGCCGGTTCATACGCCACCTCCGGGGCTCCTCGTTCTCCGCTTTGCCCAGAAATATCCGCTGCGCCATCCAAACATCGCCTTGCCGCGACGAGGCGGCGGCGCGCAAGGGGCCGGTGCCCGGAGTGCCCTGCCGGCGCGAAGGCAAACCGGTCATGCGGCGGCGGGACGTCCGGGCCGTGCCCATCGTTCACGCGATCTGCTTCGGCGCGCGTGATCGCGCGGGAACTGGTGTGCTGGTACAGGGGGTCGCCGTTCTCGTTCCCGATCCCGGAGAGATCCCGATGAGCACTTATCGAGCCGCGCAGGTGGCCGCCGCCGGCAGTCCGTTCGAGATAGTCCAGCGCGAGGTGCCGCAGCCGGGCCCCGGTCACGTACGAGTCACCGTGGACGCCTGCGGAATCTGCCACAGCGACTCCGTCTTCGTCGACGCTCAGGTGCCGGGCGTGCGGTTCCCACTGGTTCCCGGGCATGAGATCGCCGGGCGCATCGAGGAACTCGGCGAGGACATGCAGGACAGAGGCTGGCAGGTGGGCGACCGGGTGGCGGTCGGCTGGTTCGGCGGCAGCTGCGGCCACTGCACACCCTGCCGGCAGGGCGACTTCATCGTGTGCCAGAACCTGAAGGTCCCCGGTTGGGCGTACGACGGCGGTTTCGCCGAGTCGGTGATCGCACCCGCCGACGCCCTCGCCCGGATCCCCGACGCGCTGGCGGCGCCCGATGCGGCACCTCTGGCCTGCGCGGGGGTGACCACCTTCAACGGGCTGCGGCGCAGCTCCGCCCGGCCGGGCGATCTGGTCGCCATTCTCGGCATCGGCGGTCTGGGCCACCTCGGGGTGAAGTACGCGGCCGCTATGGGCTTCGAGACCGTGGCCATCGCCCGTGGAGCCGACAAGGCCGACTTCGCCAAGCAGCTCGGCGCGCACCACTACATCGACAGCACGGCGGACACCAGCGTCGCGGACGCGTTGCAGTCCCTCGGCGGTGCCAAGGTCGTCCTGGCCACGGCCGCCAACTCCGACGCCATCACGGCGACCGTGGACGGGCTGTCCCACCGGGGCGAGCTGGTGGCCGTCGGTGTGGACATGGAGCCGCTCGGGATCAGTCCGGTACAGCTGCTCATGAGCGGCAGGATCGTCCGCGGGCACCCGTCCGGCACCGCGCAGGACGTGCAGGACACCATGGCGTTCAGTGCCCTGCACGGGATCCGGCCGATGATCGAGCCCGTGCCGCTGGACCGGGCCGACGAGGCGTACCGGAAGATGATGTCCGGCGCCGCCCGCTTCCGCATGGTGCTGACCAACGGCTGACCTGGCACGTGTCGCCTTGATCTTCCTCGTTCCCGCACCCGCACCCACACGGGTGCGGGTGCGGGAACGAGGAAGTCGAACTCCTCCAACGGGTCCAAAACAGCGGGTCCGGATTCACTCCAGCGACGTCGTCGAGGCGGGAATGACGTGACGGAACCGGAGATCGACTACACAGCGGTGTTCCGGGCTCTTCCCGGCGCGGCGGCACTGCTGACCCGCCGATTGCGCTCTGTGGACGCCAACGACGAGTTTCCCGCGCCTGCTGGACCGCACCCGCGAGCAAGTGGTCGGCCACCATCTGTCCGACCACCCGAATGACCCCGCAGCGGCCGTCATCGGCACTCTTCAGGCGTCACTGAGCCGGGTGGCGGAAACCGGTCAGTACGACTCGGCGCTGGAGCACGACTCGACGCTGGAGCGTTACGAGGTGGCGGACCCCGACCGAGGGCGCCCTCCTCGTGCTGTACACCGACGGTCTGATCGAACGCTGCCGCGAGGACATCGACACCGGCCTCGCGCGGCTGGCCGGTTCGCTGGTCCGCCACCGTGCCGCCGCCCCTGAAGCCCTCGCCGACGCCCTGCTGGCCGACCTGCTCCCGCCCGGCGGCGCCATCGACGACACGGCCCTGGTCATCGTGCGCCTTTGACCGGCCTGCCGCGGACAGGCAGAGCAGGAGAGGGCCCAGCGCGGCGGTGAGCTGCACGGTGGTGTACCTCGAAGGCGACGCCGAGGCCCTCCTGACGACTCGGCCTGATGCTGTCGCTCCCCGCCGTGTCGTTCGCATCGAAGCCTCCAGTCGGGGTAATCGCCTTTATCCAGAGGGCAGTTGAAATCGGGAGGATCGCATGACGCTCTTCCGCACGGCGTTACGCACGCGTGCCGCGAAATCCGGGCGTCGTCCGTCAGCGCCCCCGCGGGAGGCGAGGGCACTGCCCCTTCCCGTCCGACTGTTGGCCATGCTGTTCGCCTTCGCGGCCATGGTGGCTTTCGCGGTCGCGCTGGCCCGGCTGACGCTGGAGCCGTCCCCGGCGTCGGAGGCGCTGGTCCACAGCAATCTCCACCCCGGTCGATCGCTGCACGCCTACCTCTCCCAGCCGGAACTGCGCGACGCCGTCAAGCAGATCGGCGGAAACCTGCTGCTCGGGGTGCCCTTCGGCGTGCTGCTGCCCGTGCTGGCCCCAAAGACCCGGGGAATCCTGCGTGTTCTCGCGCTCACCGCCGCGGTCATGCTGCTCGTCGAGCTGGTCCAGGGCGCGCTCATCAGCGGGCGCGCCTTCGACATCGACGATGTCATCCTCAACACGGCCGGGGCGCTGGTGGGCTACCTGCTGCTCGGGCGCCGGCTCGGCCGGGTGGTACACCCGCGCGACCGTCGTCGCACCCGTCGCGGCGCCGCGAAGGCCTGACGTACATCGTCACCGTCCCTCGCACGCGTTCTCGACGAACTCGCCTCAGCGCACTGAAGAGTTGGTCCGGACCAGACTCTTGACACCCCCTTACCTCACTTCTTAAATCAAGAGGCGAAGCATGCACCCCCCACCTCAGTCGGCCCACCCGGTCCCCGGGATCGCCGTACGGAAGAGAGAGTCATGGACTCCCCACGCCTGCTCCGACGATGTCTCTTCGCCACACTGTCCGCCGTGCTCGTCGCGTCCGCCGCCGTCGCCCCCGTCCACGCGGGCTCCGCGACGACTGCGGCTGCTGCCGCCGTGACCTTCCAGGACAATTTCGACGGCCCCGCCGGTTCGGCCGTCGACTCGTCCAAGTGGCAGATCGAGACCGGCGACAACGTCAACAACCACGAGCGGCAGTACTACACGTCCGGCAACAGCAATGCGGCCCTGGACGGCCAGGGCCATCTGGTGATCACCGCACGCCAGGAGAATCCGGCCAACTACCAGTGCTGGTACGGCACATGCCAGTACACCTCGGCCCGGCTGAACACCTCCGGGAAGTTCACCTCGACGTACGGCCATGTCGAGGCGCGGATGAAGATTCCGCGCGGGCAGGGCATGTGGCCCGCGTTCTGGATGCTCGGCACACCGGTCAACTGGCCGGACTCGGGCGAGATCGACGTCATGGAGAACGTCGGCTACGAGCCGTCGACCGTGCATGGCACGATCCACGGTCCCGGGTACTCCGGCTCGGGCGGCATAGGCGCCGCGTACTCCCTGCCGAACGGCCAGGCCTTCGCGGACGCCTTCCACACCTTCGCGGTGGACTGGGCGCCCGACTCGATCACCTGGACGGTGGACGGCACCGTCTACCAGCGGCGCACGCCCGCCGATCTGGGCGGCAGGACATGGGTGTTCAACAAACCCTTCTTCCTGATCCTCAACCTCGCCGTCGGCGGCTACTGGCCCGGAGATCCCGACAGCTCCACCTCCTTCCCGCAGCAACTCGTCGTGGACTCGGTGACGGTGACGACGAGCGACACCTCCGGCGGCACCGGCGCTCCCATCAAGGGCCTCGCGGGCAAGTGCGTGGACGTGGCGGGAGCGAACCCCGCGAACGGCACCGCCGTACAGCTCTACGACTGCAACGGCACCGCCGCCCAGAACTGGACGGTGTCCTCGGACGGCACGATGCGCGCCCTGGGCAAGTGCCTGGACGTCACCGGCAACGGCACGGCGGACGGCTCGACCGTCCAACTGTGGGACTGCACGGGCGGTCCCAACCAGAAGTGGGCCGTCAGCTCGGCCCACGACATCGTGAACCCCCAGGCCAACAAGTGCCTGGACGTCACAGGCAACAACTCTGCGAACGGCACACGACTGCAGATCTGGACGTGTACCGGCGCGGCCAACCAGAAGTGGACGGTGGGCTGACAAGACCGCTCGGGCGGGCGAGCGGAGGGTCCGGCGGGGTTGCCCCGGCCGGACCCTCCGTGCTGATCGGCCGACAGCCCCCAAGGTTCCTGACCGCCCGCCCGCGGCCCCCACCGCGGGCGGACGGAACCGGTCGGCCGGTGTCGGCCCGTCAGCAGCTCATGGGGTGGTGTGCGCACCAGGACGAGCCGTGCTGTCCGGCGGCGGTCCAGAAGCACACGTCTCCGGCCGCCGGGGCGCCGGCCGCGGCGACTGAGGCGGCGGCCAGTGCGGTGGTGGCGGCGAGGGTGGCTGTGAGCACTGCGAAGCCACGGAACATGACGGCTCCCGGCGGAAAGGGGGACGCCGGGGGCGGTGGTGATCAACCGGCAAGATCAACGTGCCCTGGCGGGAGCGGGCGCATGCGCGGTTCCCGTCGAATAATGATCTTTGCCGGGGTGCGGGTGCATTCGTGCCCGCGCAGCTCACAGCGGCGCGAAACCCACAGGTCCGCGCGCTCCCCGAGCGAGACTGGACGCCGCGCCGGCACTCGACGCTCGCGCGGGCACGGCCGCGCATCGCCGCGTCACGGCCGGATGCCCTGGGCCCCTGCCCGGCGCTTGCCGAACGCTCCCCGGCCCGCCCGAGCGCTGTCCGCCGTCAGCGGCGCGGTGTCCAGGTCAGCTTGTCGCCGCCCACCCACCGCACGACCTCCGGGTCGTCGAGGTCGTGGACGGTGATGCCGTAGGCCGCGGCGGTCTCCAGGACATCGGTGATCGCCTTCGCCTCACCGACCACTTCGCCGTCGATCTCCATGATCCGGAACGGCGGCGTACCCGGCTGCACCCCGAGCACCATGATCCGTGGGTGGGAGATGTGGGGGCTCGCAATTTCGGTCATGAATAGAGCGTAGAGCGGTTACCCCGGGTCAGCCGTGGAGCGGTTCCAGCACCCCCGCCCCGGCGGCCCCACCTGCGGCCGGAGGGCCGGAATCGACCTGTTCGCCCAGCCGGGTGAGCGGCCGGGGGACGCCCCTGCCGCAGGGCCCACGTTCGTCCGCCGTGCGAGCTCACGAGGCCTGGGCAACGCTTGAGGGAGCCGGAGCGAGGAGGCGCCGATGGACCCCGTCGAGGCCCTGGACCGGATCGCGTTCCTGCTGGAGCGGGCCCAGGCCCCCACGTATCGCGTACGTGCCTTCCGCACCGCGCGGGCCGTACTGGCCGCGCTGCCCGCCGACGAGGTGGCGGAGCGCGCCGCCGCCGGGTCGCTGGAGTCGCTCAAGGGCATCGGACCGAAGACGGCACAGGTGGTGCTCGGGGCGCTGGCCGGTGGGGTGCCCGGATATCTGGAGAAGCTGGAGCGCGAGAACGCGGCGCCACCCGCCCATGGGGGTGAGCGGCTGCGGGCGTTGCTGCGCGGCGACTGCCATGTGCACTCCGACTGGTCGGACGGAGGCAGCCCGATCCAGGACATGGGCCTGACCGCGGCGCGGCTCGGCCACGAGTGGGCCGTGCTCACGGACCACTCGCCGCGGCTGACCGTGGCGCGCGGGCTGTCCCCCGAGCGCCTGCGCCGGCAACTGGACGTGGTGGCGGAACTCAACGAGCAGTGGGCCCCCTTCCGGCTGCTCACCGGCATCGAGTGCGACATCCTCGACGACGGATCGCTCGACCAGGAGCCGGAGTTGCTGGACCGGCTGGACGTCGTTGTCGTGTCCGTGCACTCCAAGCTGCGCATGGACGCGAGGCCGATGACCCGCCGCATGGTCGCCGCCGTCCGCAATCCGCTGGCGGACGTCCTCGGGCACTGCACCGGACGCCTGATCGGCGGACGCGGCCGGCCCAAGTCGGAGTTCGACCCGGACGCGGTCTTCACGGCCTGTGCGGAGTCCGGCACAGCGGTGGAGATCAACAGCCGGCCCGAGCGCCTCGACCCACCGCGCGACCTGCTGCGCCGAGCGGTCGACGCGGGCGTGCTCTTCTCCGTGGACACCGACGCGCACGCCCCCGGCCAGCTCGACTGGCAGATCCTCGGCTGCGCCCGGGCCGAGGAGTGCGGGGTGCCCGCCGAGCGCGTGATCACCACATGGACCGCGGAGGAGCTCCTGACCTGGGCCGCGGACCGGGAGACTCCGGCACGTGCGGCAACCTCCTGACGTGGTCCCGTCGGATCTGATTTATTCGGCCCAGGACATCTCGTGGGTACGTGGAGAGGAGAAGCCGTGAGTGAGGGCCGCAGCCCGGTGGACAGTTCGTCGAGGGTCAATACCGGCGTGGCGCACAACGCCCGGGTCTGGAACTACTGGATCGGCGGCAAGGACAACTACGAAGTCGACCAGGTCGTCGGTGACCAGGTCGCGACGATGTTTCCGGTGATCCGGGACGTGGCCCGGGCGGATCGCGACTTCCTGGGCCGCGCGGTCCGGTATCTGGCGGCCGAACGCGGGGTGCGGCAGTTCCTGGACATCGGCACCGGACTGCCGACCTTGGACAACACCCACGAGATCGCCCAGCGGATCGCGCCCGAGTCGAGGATCGTCTACGTCGACAACGACCCCATCGTGCTCGCTCACGCCCGTGGCCTGCTGACCAGCACGCCCGAGGGAACGACCGACTACATCGACGCCGATGTCCACCACCCGGACGACATCGTCGAGGGTGCCACCGAGACCCTCGATCTCGACGAACCCGTCGCGGTCATGATGCTGGGCATCCTGAACTTCGTGCTCGACACCGAGCAGGCGCAGGACATCGTGCGCCGGATCATGGCCGCGGTCCCCTCCGGCAGTTGTCTCGCCCTCACCCACCCCACCACCGACCCCGATCTCGGCGGCGAGGGCAACATCGACGCCATGAAGTTCTGGAACGAGAACGCCACCCCGCCGATCACCGCCCGTAGCCGCGCAGAGATCACGGCCTTCTTCGACGGCCTGGAGCCGGTCGCGCCGGGCATCGTCTCCTGCTCCCTGTGGCGCGCCGAGTCCGGGTCCCCCGCGGCCGTGCCGCAGTTCGGCGCGGTGGCCAGAAAGCCCTGACCGTCGGGGCCCGTCGGCGGCGCGCAGTTCCCGGCGGCGTCCTGTAACCCGAGGCCGTGACGCACGTCACCACGCAAGCCGCCCCTCCCAGGGAACACTCCCCGGTAGTTACCCGTTGAACGATCCGTGGGTGCGGATGGGACAGTGTCCCCGGGCCTCACCTTTTGCTCACAGGGACGATCGTTCGGCTGAAGCCCTGTGGAGCCTTTCGCCGAGAGGCGACCGCCATCCGTGCCCACCACAGACGGCCCCGACCGAGATTCCCCCGTCCGGTCGGGGTCTTTTTCTTTGCCCGGGGGCGGCACGACGGCGCCCGCTTGACTTCGAGTCCGCTCCAATTCGTAGCGTGCCACGCATGACCACTGCACAGCACAAGATCGGCTCGGGCTTCGGTGCCCGGAGCACCGCCGACGACGTCCTTGAGGGAATCGATCTCTCCGGAAAGCTCGCGATCGTCACGGGCGGCTACTCGGGCCTCGGCCTGGAGACCACCCGCTCTCTCACCAAGGCGGGCGCCCAAGTCGTCGTCCCCGCGCGGCGCCCGGCCGTTGCCCGCGAGGCACTGGACGGCATCGAGGGGGTCGAGACCGACGAGCTCGACCTCGGCGACCTGGAGAGCGTGCGCGCCTTCGCCGACCGGTTCCTCGCCTCGGGCCGTGTCGTCGACATCGTGATCAACAACGCCGGGATCATGGCGTGCCCGGAGACTCGGGTCGGGCCCGGCTGGGAGGCCCAGTTCGCGACCAACCACCTCGGTCACTACGCGCTCGTCAACCGGCTCTGGCCCGCGATCGAGCCGGGCGGAGCGCGGGTCGTGTCCGTGTCGTCCACCGGTCACCACCTCTCCGGCATCCGCTGGGACGACGTGCACTGGCGGCACGGCTACGACAAATGGGAGGCGTACGGGCAGGCGAAGACGGCGAACGTGCTGTTCGCCGTGCACCTCGACAAGCTCGGCCGCGAGTCCGGCGTACGGGCCTTCGCACTCCACCCCGGCGGCATCCTCACTCCGCTGCAGCGGCACCTCCCCAAGCAGGAGATGGTCGAGCGCGGCTGGATCGACGAGAACGGCACCCTGCTGCACCCGGAGGCCTTCAAGACACCCGAGCAAGGCGCGGCCACCCAGGTCTGGGCCGCGACCTCGCCGCAGTTGGCCGACATGGGCGGGGTGTACTGCGAGGACTGCGACATCGCCGAGCCCGCTCCGGCGGACGAGGAGATCCGGATCGGCGTCATGGACCACGCGGTCGACCCCGAACAGGCGGCGCGCCTGTGGGAGCTGTCGGCGGAGCTCACCGGGGTGAACGCGTTCGCGTGACCTTCGCTGGACGCCGGGCCTGGCGTCGAGGCCCCGCGACGCCAGGCCCGGCGTCGCGGGACCTCAGGCCTGGCCTGGCGTTCGCGGGACTTCAGGCACGGGCCATGAACTCGCGCAGGTCCGCGGTGAGTTCCTCGGCATGTGTCGCGAACAGTCCGTGGCCGGCGTTCTCGTAGACCTTGAGCGTGCTGTCGGGCAGCAGCGCCGCTGCCCGACGGCCGGTCAGGTCCAGTGGCGCCGACGCGTCATGCGTGCCGTGGACCACGAGGACCGGCAGGTCGAGCTTGGCCAGCTCGGGGGCGTCGTTCAGGGTGACCACGAGGTCGCCCAGGGCCGCCCCGGCCCGTGCGGTCGCTCCGTGGCAGCGGTTGACCATGGACTGCACATACGCCTCGGAGAGGTCGTTCCCGGGGAGGTCGAGGGCGAAGAACGCGCGGGCGCCGTCCGCGAAGAACGCGGCCCGGTCGCGTCGGAACGTCTCGTTGCCGGCCTCGATGAGCGCCGGGTCGACGCCTCCGGGGTGGTCGGCGGACCGCGCGGGCCCCGGCGCCATGCCCGCGACCAGAGCGACCCTGGCCACCCGCTCCACGCCGTGCCGGGTCAGGCAGCGCACGACTTCGGCGGTGCCCAGGGAGTGCCCGACGAGCGTGACCTCCCGCAGGTCGAGGTGGCGGAGCAGCCCGTCCACGTCATCGGCGAGGCTGTCGAGGTCGAAGCCGCCCCACACGTCGTCGGACCGGCCGTGCCCGCGCCGGTCGAACCCGACACACCGGTATCCGGCCTCGGCGAGCGGCAGCATCTGGTACTCCCACATCTCCGTACCGAAGTAGGAGCTGTTGACGAACACCACCACCTGTCCGGCAGCGGGCCCGTAGTCGACGAAGTGCAGCCGGGCGCCATCGACGGGGCTCTCGAAGTACGGCATGGAATTCCTCCCGGAATCCGGTGACGGGCGTGTCGATCGGGTACGCCCTTCATGGTTCCGGGAGGCCGCAGGCGCGTCGATTACCTCACAGGTCATGCACCGCCCGCTCCGGCACCCTGCTGCCGCTGCTCCACCTGCTCACGTTGCGGAACCACCGTGTACTTCGGGTCCTCGGCCGAGGCGATCCCGGCGGCGAAGACACCGAATCGGGTGCAGGCGGAACCCGTGAGCAGGGCGAGGCCGGACAGCGCCGCGGCGGCGCGGCAGCGGCCGCCGAGGACGGCCCCGCCCAGGGCGCCGGCCACGGTGAGGGTTCGGGCCGTGCGCAGCAGCACACCCGCCCTGCCCTCCCGGTAGGTCTCCGCGACGAGCCCGAGGCGCCGTTCCGCGGCCTCGGTGACCGCGGTCTCGGCGAGCGCTGCCAGCCCGCCGGCCCAGCGGGCGGGGGTGTTCTCGGAGGTCGGGCCGACCACCAGGGCCATGCCCGCGGCGGCGGCCGTCGCCGACGCGGCGAAGAGGTGGGGCAGTTCGCGGTGGGCGTCGTGCCACGCGGGCACTGCCGTGTCCGCCGCCAGGACTCCGGTGTACGCCGCGACGGCCGGTCCGAGGAGCGCGGCCGCGCCTGTCGCGGCGGCTCCGACGCGTGGCAGCCGACCCGTCACCGCGCCGGCCGCCGCCGCACCCGTCGCGGGCCCGTACAGGGACAGCAGCCAGGATCCGACGCTCATCGGCGAGGTGGGCTTGAAGACCCGGAGCATGTTCGCGAAGCGGTCCGGCCGTCCCAGGTCGTTGATGAGTGCGGCGGCGGAGAGCGAGACGGCCGCGAGCGAGGACACCTTCATCGCGGTCGCGGTGGTCGTACGCCCGGTCAGGTGGGCGCCCGCCGCGAGCACCGACCCGGCGCCTGCGAGGCCGCCGAGGAAGAAGTATCCGGCGATGTCCCGGGCGGCCCAGGCGGGCGCCTTGATGACGGGCCGGCCGTAATATGACTCGAACTCGGCCCGCGGGACCATGAGTTGCTCCCCGCGGCCTCTGCGCCCGCGACCACTCCCCCGCCCGGGTCGCCGGGGTTCCTGCGGGCTCGCGCTCCTGGAGCTGGTCATCGGCGCCCCTTCCCGGCCAGGGCGAACGACAGCGCCACACCGCCCAGCAGGGACAGGGCGGCCGCGCCCGCGTGCTTCCACATCGTGGGCAGGTCACGGGTGGTGACGACGGGGTCCGGGGGCAGTCCGTACACCTCGGGCTTGTCCAGGAGCAGGAAGAACGCGCCGTCGCCGCCCACGCCGTCCTCGGGGTCGTGCCCGTAGAGGTGGGCCTCGGTGACGCCGGCCTCGTGGAGCTGGTCGACGCGGAGCGCGGCGCGTTCGCGCAGTTCGTCCAGCGGGCCGAACTGGATGGACTCCGTCGGGCACGCCTTGGCGCAGGCCGGTTCCTGGCCGACGCCGAGCCGGTCGTAGCACATGGTGCACTTGAACGCCCGTCCGTCGGCGGGGCGTTGCTCGATGACGCCGTACGGGCAGGCGGGTACGCAGTAGCCGCAGCCGTTGCAGATGTCCTCCTGGACGACGACGGTGCCGAACTCGGTGCGGAACAACGAACCGGTGGGGCACACGTCCAGGCAAGCGGCGTGCGTGCAGTGTTTGCACACGTCGGACGACATCAGCCAGCGCATGCCGCCGTCCGCCCCGGAATCGCCGTCCGCCCCGGAATCGCCCTCCGCCAGAGGGAGTTGGGTACGTCCCTCCGGCTTCGGCTGCTCGATGAACGCCACGTGGCGCCAGGTGGACGCGCCGAGCGCCTGCGTGTTGTCGTACGACATGCCTGTGAGCGAGAGACCGTCCTCCGGGATCGCGTTCCACTCCTTGCAGGCCACCTCGCACGCCTTGCAGCCGATGCACACGGACGTGTCGGTGAAGAAGCCGACCCGTTCCTCGCTCATTTCCGGGCCTCCGTTCCGGTGGTTTCGGTGATGCCGGCGCGGCGGCGGTACTCGGCGACCAGGCGCGGCAGATCGGGCCCGCGCGGTCGGCGGCCGGGGCGGATGTCGGCGGTCAGCGCCTTGTCCTCCTGGATGTGCGAGTCGGGGTCGAGTGCGATGGCGACCAGTTCGTTGACCGCGTCGCCGGTGGAGACGCCGTTGGGGCCCCAGTGGAAGGGCAGGCCGATCTGGTGGAGGGTGCGGCCGCGTACCGTCAGGGGCTGGATCCGCTCGGTCACCATGACGCGCGCCTCGATGGCGTTGCGCGCGGTGATGACGGTCGCCCAGCCACCGTGCTCCAGCCCCCGCTCGGCGGCCAGTTGCGGGGAGACCTCGCAGAAGAGCTCCGGTTGCAGCTCGGACAGATAGGGCGACCAGCGGCTCATGCCGCCTGCGGTGAAGTGCTCGGTCAGGCGGTGCGTCGTCACGACGTACGGGTAGACGTCCGCGCCCGGTTCGTCGCCGCTCGGGTGGTAGCGGTTGCCCTCGCGCGTCAGCAGTTGGCGTACCGGAGAGCGTGGTGTCGAGGGGTGCAGGGCGTTGGTGAACGGCGAGTCCTGCGGCTCGTAGTGGGTGGGCATCGGGCCGTCCTCCAGGCCCGCGGGCGCGTACAGCCAGCCTTTGCCGTCGGCCTGCATGATGAACGGGTCGTCGCCGCGCAGCGCGTCGGGTCCCTTCGCGTCCTCGTCCGGTACGAAGCCGGGGGCCCGGTCGGGTACGAAGTCGGGGATGTCGTGACCGGTCCACTTCCCGGCGTCCTGGTCCCACCAGACGTACGCCTTGCGCCCGCTCCACGGCGTGCCGTCGGGGGCGGCGGAGGCACGGTTGTAGAGGATGCGCCGGTTGGCAGGCCAGGCCCAGGCCCATTCGGCGGCCACCCAGTCCTGTTCGGATCCGGGCTTCTTGCGAGCCGCCTGGTTGACGCCGTCGGCGTACACCCCGCAGTAGATCCAGCAGCCGCAGCGCGTCGAGCCGTCGTCCTGGAGTTCGGTGTACGCGCCGAGCGGACTCCCGTCCGGGCCATGGCCGTTGATCTCGGCGAGCACGGCGTCGGCGACGGGTTCCCGCAGCGGTCCGCTCACCGGGTACTTCCAGGTCAGGTCGAGGATCGGCCGGTCCATCGGGTCCGTCGACCCGGCCAGCCCCTCCTTGATGCGGCGCCCGAGGTGGTACATGAACCACAGGTCGCTGCGCGCGTCGCCCTCGGGCTCGACGGCCGCGTGGTGCCACTGCACCCAGCGGTTGGTGTTGGTGAAGGAGCCGGACTTCTCGGTGTGGGCGGCGGCCGGGAAGAAGAAGACCTCCGTACCGATGTCCTCCGTGCGCAGCTCGCCGCTCTCGATCTCGGGACCGTCCTGCCACCAGGTCGCGGACTCGATGAGCGAGAAGTCGCGGACGACCAGCCAGTCGAGGTTGGCCATGCCGAGGCGTTGCAGGCGTGTGTTCGCGGACCCGACGGCCGGGTTCTCGCCCATCAGGAAGTAGCCCTTGCAGACCCCGTCGAGCTGGGCCATGACCGTCTCGTACGTGGAGTGGGAGCCGGTCAGACGTGGGAGGTGGTCGAAGCAGAAGTCGTTCTCGGGGGTGGCCGCGTCGCCGTAGTAGGCCTTCAGCAGGCTGACGAAGTAGGCCCGCATGTTCGCCCAGAAGCCCTTCTCGGTGCGGCTCGCGGAGACGAACGCGTCGAGGTCCATGTGCGCGTGGGCGTGCGGCATGGGCAGATAGCCGGGCAGCAGGTTGAAGAGGGTCGGGATGTCGCTGGAGCCCTGGATGGAGGCGTGGCCGCGCAGGGCCTGGATGCCGCCGCCGGGGCGGCCGATGTTGCCGAGCAGCAGCTGCAGGATGCTCGCGGCGCGGATGTACTGGGAGCCGACCGTGTGCTGGGTCCAGCCGACGGCGTAGGCGAAGGCACTGGTGCGCTCGCGGCCCGAGTTGGACGTCAGCTCGTCGCAGACGCGCAGGAAGGTCGCGCGGGGTATGCCGCAGACTTCCTCGACCATCTCGGGGGTGTAGCGGGCGAAGTGGCGTTTGAGGACCTGGTAGACGCAGCGCGGGTGCTGGAGGGTGGGGTCGGTGGGCGCGTGGTGGCCGGTGCGGGCGCCGCCGGAGCCGTGGGCTTCGGGCCCGGCGGCCGTGCGCACCCGGTCCTCGTACTGTTCGTCGACCTCGCCCGTCGGCTGCTGCACCTCCGCGCCCTCGTACTGCCAGCTGTGCGGGTCGTAGTGCCGCTTGTCCTCGTCGAACCCGGAGAAGACACCGTCGAGGTCCTCGGTGTCGCGGAAGTCCTCGCTCACCAGGGTGGCGGCGTTGGTGTAGTTGAGGACGTATTCGCGGAAGTCCTTCTCCTCGGTCAGGACGTGGTTGATGATCCCGCCGAGGAAGGCGATGTCGCTGCCCGCGCGGATCGGGACGTACAGGTCGGCGAGCGCGCTGGTGCGGGTGTAGCGCGGGTCGACATGGATGATGCGGGCGCCGCGGGCCTTGGCCTCCATCACCCACTGGAAACCGACCGGGTGGGCCTCGGCGTAGTTGGAGCCCTGGATGACGATGCAGTCGGAGTGCTGGAGGTCCTGCATGAAGGTGGTGGCGCCGCCGCGGCCGAAGGAGGTGCCGAGTCCGGCGACGGTGGAGCTGTGGCAGACCCGGGCCTGGTTCTCGACCTGGACCACGCCGAGGCCGGTCAGCAGCTTCTTGATGAGGTAGTTCTCCTCGTTGTCGAGGGTCGCCCCGCCCAGGCTGGCGATGCCCATCGTGCGGGCCGTGCGAACGCCGTCGCGCTCCCACTCCCAGGTCTCGCGACGGGTCCGGATCACCCGGTCGGCGACCATGTCCATGGCCGTCTCCAGCTCGAGGGGCTCCCAGTCCGTGCCGTACGGGCGTCGGTACAGCACCTGGTGGCGTCGGGCCGGGCCCGTGGTGAGCTGCAGGGTCGCGGAGCCCTTCGGACAGAGGCGGCCGCGGCTGACCGGGGAGTCCGGGTCGCCCTCGATCTGGACGACCTTGTCGTCCTTGACGTACACCTGTTGGCCGCAGCCGACCGCGCAGTACGGGCAGATGGACTGCGTCACCCGTTCGGCGGTGTCGATGCGCGGCCGGAGCTGCTCGGTGCGCCGGGACTTCGCGGCGGCACCCCGGCCCAGACGGTCCTCGCCGGTGAGCTGACGGTAGACGGGCCAGCTGCGGAACCGGTCGGTCATGCCCATGAGGTCTCCCTGTCCGGGTCAGGCGGAGGACTCCTCCGGGTCCGGGTGCTCGGGGTGGACGGTGTCCGAGCGCGGGGCGCCCTGTCTGCCCGTGCCCGCCTCGTCCGTGTCGGGGACGTCCTTGGCGCGCTCGCCCTCGTCGGCACCTCCCGGTGCGGGGCGCGCGTCCCAGGGGTCCTCACCCTCGTACGCCTGTTGGTCCGGCATGTCCCGCGGGATCGGGTCACCGTTCTCGCCGGGACCCTCCTGCCGGTGTTCGGTCACGGCGTACTCCATTCTTCAGCAGGTGGGCCCGGCCCGCACACGATGGCCGGGCCGTCTTCGGCCCGGCGCGAGTACCTCGGGGGTGTGCCGCGAAACCACCCGCTCCGGATCAGTGCGGAGCGCGCTCCTCCAGGGCCGTACGCCAGGCGGGTGACCGGCCCTCTTGTACGGGCTCGGCGCGCCGGCCGCCCCGCGCGAAGAAGTCGGCGAGGGGAAGGATCGCGGCGCCGACCGTGACGGCGTCCGGGCCGAGCCTGCCGAGGTCGATGGAGACGCGCTCGGCCGGGTAGCGCAGGGCGTACGAGGTCGCGTACCGGCGTACGGCCGGCAGGAAGCGGGTGCCCAGCTGGAGGCCCGCCCAGCCGCCGATGAGGATCCTCTCGGGCTGGAAGAGGTTGATCAGGTCGGACAGCCCAGCACCCAGGTACTCGGCGGTCTCCTCCAGGACGGCGAGCGCCACCGGGTCGGGCTCCTCGTCGCCGGCGGGGTAGGCCGCGGCGAGCATCGCGGTGAGCGCGGTCTCCTCGTCGGTGCCCTCCGGGGGGCGTCCGCCCTCCTCGCGCCAGCGGTCCAGGAGCGCCTCCGCGCCCGCGTACGCCTCCAGGCAGCCCAGGGCTCCGCAGCGGCAGCGGCGCCCCCTGACCCGTACGGTCAGGTGCCCCCATTCCACGGACCGGCCGTTCTCCACCTCCTCGGTGACGAGGCAGGCGCCGACGCCCGAGCCGAACAGGACGACGACCGCGTTGCGGGCGCCGCGTCCGGCGCCGAACCACATCTCGGCCTGGCCGAGGGTGCGGGCACCGTTGTCCGCGAAGTACGGGACGCTGTCGGGGAGTTCGCAGGTGGAGCGGAGCAGGGATTCGAGCGGGACCGCGTCCCAGCCGATCGTCTGACCGTGCACCACCGCCCCGCGCTCCGGAGTGCGGGCCACGATGCCGGGGACGCCGATGCCGACGCCCAGGAGCTGCTCCGGGGCGATCTCCGCCTCGGCGAGGACCTCGGCGATGCCGTCGCGGATGTGGCCGACGATGACCTCGACGTCGTACTCCTGGCGCTTCAGCGGCCGGTCGGCCTCGAATCCCTGACGCTCCAACGGCCGTTCGGTGCGGGCGAGTTCGGTGAGGGTGAGGTCGAAGAGCTCGACGCGGACGCGGGTTTCGCCGACGTCGACGCCGATCATGTGGCCGCTGCCGGGTGCGACGCGCAGCAGGGTGCGCGGGCGGCCGCCGTCGGAATCGACGCTGCCCGCCTCCTCGACCAGTCCGTCGGCGACGAGTTCGGCGACCACGTTGCTGATGGAACCGGAACTCAGTCCGGTGGCCGGGCCCAGTTCGTAGCGGCTCATCGGCCCGTCGAAATACAACCGTTGCAGTACGGCGGTGCGATTGCCCCGCCGCAGGTCACGCACTGTCCGCCCGTTCCGCCCCGCCATGAGATTCCCTTCCGGCATGCCCGACCTGCAAGATACCCCTGCGCGATCCCTTGACGCGACTTTCTTCCGGGTCTTAACTCACGTCCTAAATTAAGCCATGAGGGTCGTTCGGGAAGTGAACACACTCCCGTGCGGCTCTCCTCTGGAAAGGGACGCCTGAGCCATGCGCAGAATCCGAGCCGCGGCCGCCGGTGCGGTCACTGTCTCCATGCTGACCGCCGTGACCGCCTGTGGTGGCGGCTCGTCGACGGGGGGCGGGTCCAACGACTCGCCGAAGACGCTCACGTACTGGGCCTCGAACCAAGGCGCCACCATCGAGGTCGACAAAAAGGTCCTCCAGCCCGAACTCGACAAGTTCGAGAAGCAGACCGGGATCAAGGTGAAGCTGGAGGTCGTGCCCTGGTCGGATCTGCTCAACCGGATCCTCACCGCCACCACCTCGGGTCAGGGCCCCGACGTCCTGAACATCGGCAACACCTGGAGCGCCTCCCTGCAGGCCACCGGGGCGCTGCTGCCGTGGGACGCGAAGAACTTCGGCAAGATCGGGGGCAAGGACCGCTTCGTCGACTCGGCTCTCGGCTCGACGGGCGCGCAGGGCAAGGACCCGGCCGCAGTGCCCCTGTACTCGATGGCGTACGCGCTCTACTACAACAAGAAGATGTTCGCCGACGCGGGCATCTCGAAGCCGCCGGCCACCTGGGACGAGCTCATCGCCGAGGGCAAGAAGCTCTCCAAGGGCGGCAAGTGGGGCCTGGGCGCCGAGGGCTCAAACCCGTCCGAGAACATCCACCACACCTTCGTCTTCGCCAAGCAGCACGGCGCCGACTTCTTCACCGCCGACGGCAAGCCCGACTTCACCAATGACGGCGTCGTCGCCGCGGTCAAGCAGTACGTCGACCTGATGGCCAAGGACAAGATCATCGCCCCGGGCAACGCCGAGTACGCGCAGAACCAGTCAGTGAGCGACTTCGCCAAGGGCAAGAACGCGATGCTGCTGTGGCAGTCCGCGTCCGCCAACCTCACATCGCAGGGCATGGGCGAGGACGCCTACGGCATCGCTCCGGTGCCCGTGCAGTCCGGCACGCCGGGCACCGGCACGAACGTCAACTCGATGGTCGCGGGCATCAACCTGGCGGTCTTCAAGAACACCGACAACCTCGACGGCGCCACGAAGTTCGTGAAGTTCATGACCAGCGACGGCGAGCAGAAGATCCTCAACACGGCGTACAGCTCGATCCCGCCGGTCAAGGCCGCTCAGGCGGACACCACGTTCAACACCTCGGCGAACGCTGTCCTCAAGGACACCCTCGCGAAGAGCGCCGCCGCGCTTCCGCAGGTCGCCGACGAGTCCCAGTTCGAGACGGCGGTCGGTACGGCCGTCAAGGACCTGTTCGCCGACGCGGCCGCCGGACGCGCGGTGACCACGGCGTCGGTGAAGGCGAAGCTCGAGAAGGCCCAGCAGCAGATGCCGAAGAAGTGAGTGCGAGCACCGACATGACCACCACGACCGCCTCCGCCGAACCCGGCGAGCGGACGGTGCGCAAGGACTCCCCCGGTGCGGCGCGCGGCCCGCGCCGCACCGGGCGGATCAAACGCATCGGACTGCCTTACCTGCTGCTTCTGCCCGCGCTGGTCCTCGAACTTCTGGTCCACCTGGTGCCGATGGTGATCGGCATCGTGATGAGCTTCAAGGAGCTCACACAGTTTTACATCCGCGACTGGGGCACCGCGCCCTGGTCCGGCCTCGACAACTACAGGGTGTCGGTGGACTTCGACGCACCGGTCGGCGAGGCGCTGCTCCACTCGTTCCTCGTCACCGTCGGCTTCACCCTGCTGTCGGTCGGACTGTGCTGGCTGATCGGCACGGCGGCCGCGATCTACATGCAGGACGCCTTCCGCGGCCGGGGCCTGCTGCGCGCCCTGTTCCTCATCCCGTACGCGCTGCCCGTGTACGCGGCCGTCATCACCTGGGTGTTCATGTTCCAGCACGACAACGGCCTGGTGAACCACATCCTGCACGACCAGCTGCATCTCGGCGACAAGCCGTCCTTCTGGCTGATCGGTGACAACAGCTTCTACGCGCTGCTCACGGTCTCGGTGTGGAAGGGCTGGCCGTTCGCCTTCCTCATCGTCATGGCCGGACTGCAGAACATCCCGGGCGAGCTGTACGAGGCGGCCGCCCTCGACGGGGCCGGCATGTGGCAGCAGATCCGCCGTATCACCCTGCCGTCGCTGCGCCCGGTCAACCAGGTGCTGATCCTGGTGCTGTTCCTGTGGACGTTCAACGACTTCAACACACCGTACGTCCTGTTCGGAAAGACGGCTCCGGAGGCCGCCGACCTCATCTCGGTCCACATCTACCAGGCGTCGTTCGTCACCTGGAACTTCGGCACCGGGTCGGCCATGTCCGTACTCCTGCTGCTCTTCCTGCTGGTCGTGACGGGCGTGTACCTCGTGCTCACCTCACGCGGACGGAGGACCGCCGATGTCTAGGTCCCCGATGGCCCCGCCGCGCTCCTTCCTCTGGTCCCGGCGGATCTTCCTCACCCTGCTCACCGGCTTCGTCCTGGTGCCCGTCTACGTCATGGTCTCCAGCTCTCTGAAGCCGCTCGCGGACGTCACGGGGAAGTTCCGCTGGCTGCCGAGCAGCCTGACCTTCCGCCCGTACATCGACATCTGGTCGACGATCCCGCTCGCGCGGTACTTCGTGAACTCGCTGATCGTGGCGGGCGCGGCGACGCTCTGCTCGGTGGTGATCGCGGTCTTCTCCGCATACGCCGTCAGCCGCTACAGCTTCCGCGGCAAGCGTGTCTTCACGGTCACCGTGCTGTCCACGCAGATGTTCCCCGGCATCCTCTTCCTGCTGCCGCTGTTCCTCATCTACGTCAACATCGGCAACGCCACCGGCATCGCCCTGTTCGGGTCGCGCGGCGGACTGATCCTGACGTATCTCACCTTCTCGCTGCCGTTCTCGATCTGGATGCTGTTCGGCTACTTCGACTCGGTGCCGCGCGACCTGGACGAAGCGGCGCTGGTGGACGGCTGCGGGCCGCTCGGCGCCCTGTTCCGGGTCGTCGTTCCGGCCGCGATCCCCGGCATCGTCGCGGTCGCCGTCTACGCCTTCATGACCGCCTGGGGCGAGGTGCTGTTCGCGTCGGTGATGACCAACGACACCACGCGCACGCTCGCCGTCGGACTCCAGGGCTATTCCACGCTCAACAACGTGTACTGGAACCAGATCATGGCCGCCTCGCTCGTCGTCAGCGTTCCGGTGGTCGCGGGCTTCCTCCTCCTGCAGCGCTATCTCGTCGCCGGGCTGACGGCGGGAGCCGTCAAGTGACCGACTCTCCTCTTCCCGAAGGGACTTCCGTGACCATCGACCTTGCCGCACTCCCCGAGGACTTCCTGTGGGGCACGGCCACGTCGGCCTATCAGATCGAGGGCGCCGTCGCCGAGGACGGCCGCTTCCCCTCCATCTGGGACACGTTCTCGCACACTCCCGGCAAGATCGACAACGGCGACGACGGGGACCACGCCTGCGACCACTACCACCGCTGGCGCGAGGACATCGCGCTCATGCGCCGACTCGGCACCAACGCCTACCGGTTGTCGATCGCGTGGCCGCGCGTCGTGCCGGGCGGCGACGGCCCGGTCAACGCCAAGGGGCTCGACTTCTACGACGGCCTGATCGACGCGCTGCTGGAGGCGGGCATCACGCCGTCCGTCACCCTCTACCACTGGGATCTTCCGCAGGTGCTCCAGGACCGGGGCGGCTGGACGGTCCGCCGAACCGCATACGACTTCGCCTCGTACGCGGCGGTCGTCGCGGAGCGGCTGGGTGACCGCGTCAAGCACTGGACCACGCTCAACGAGCCGCTGTGCTCGGCCTGGATCGGCCACCTGGAGGGCCGGATGGCCCCGGGCCTGACCGACCTGACGGCCGCGGTCCGCGCCTCCTACCACCTGCTCCTGGGGCACGGCCTGGCCACCCAGGCGGTCCGCGCCGCAGTGCCCGGCGCCCAGGTCGGCATCGTCAACAACCTGTCCAGCGTCGAGGCCGCCACCGACCGCCCCGAGGACATCGCGGCCGCCCACCGCCTGGACGGACACACCAACCGCTGGTGGCTCGACCCGGTCCACGGCCGCGGCTTCCCCGCCGACATGCGCGAGGTGTACCGGGTCGAACTCCCCGAGCTGTCAGGCGACTTGGAGACCATGACCCAGCCCCTGGACTGGCTGGGCCTCAACTACTACTTCCCGTCCACGGTCGCCGACGACCCCACCGGACCGGCCCCGCGCGTGCGCACGGTCCGCCGTCTCGGTGTGCCCCGCACCGGCATGGACTGGGAGGTGGGCGCCGACGGTATCGAGCGCCTCCTGCTCCGCCTGACCGACGACTACGGCGCCCGCAAGCTGTACGTCACGGAGAACGGCTCCGCCTACCCCGACGTCGTACGCCCCGACGGGACCGTCGACGACCCCGAGCGCACGGAGTACCTGGAACAGCACCTCGCGGCCTGCGCATCGGCGGTCCGCAAGGGCGTTCCGCTCGCCGGCTACTTCGCCTGGTCGCTGCTCGACAACTTCGAGTGGGCGTACGGCTACGACAAGCGCTTCGGGCTCGTGCACGTCGACTACACGACGCAGAAGCGCACGATCAAGGGCAGCGGGCATCGGTACGCGGACATCATCCGGGCGCACGGCGGGCGAGGGCGCAGCGCGGCCTAAGGGCCTGTCCGGCGCATCGGGTCGGAGGGGGACCTGCGGTGCCTCATCAGCGGTCGGAGGGGACCTGCGGCGCCTCATCAGGGCAGGTGAGCGGCTCCTGGTGCGTCCAGCTGCAAGGCAGAGGAGGGCGACGACGCGATGGGGGTCCCCCCGCGCGAGCGAAGCCGAGCGTGGGGGGAGTCGGCAACCGACGGCAGCGCCGCGGACGGGCGTGCCAGGACCCGCGTCTCCTCCATGATCCGCCGGACAGCCCTAACTGAGTTCGTCGAGGGCGGCGAGCAGTTCCGGGGCCACCGCCTCGCGCACCCGGGCGAGTTGTTCGGCGCCGGTTGCGCGGGGCACGGTCTCGACGAGCATGATCAGGTAGAGGTAGCTGCGATAGAGGGCGAGGCGTTGCCGGGCCGATGAGTCGAACTCGGCGCGACCGCCCGCTTCCTGATAGCCGGTCAGGAAGTCCTTGTCCTGCTTGATGTCGGCGAGCAGTGCCAGCGAGACGAAGTCGGCCGGCGGATCGCCCCAGAACATGCGCTCGCCGTCGATCAGACCGCCGATCCGGGGCGCCGTGCCCTCCGGGCGCTCCACCAGGATGTTGCCCCGCCACAGGTCGAAGTGGACGAGGCGGGGGACAGTGACCTCGTCCAGGGTGTCGTACGCGGTCTTCGCCGTGCGGGCCACCTCGTCCACGGGGCGGGGCAGCCAGGCGTCGTAGCGGCGAGCGTCGTCCAGGACGGCCTCGTACATGGTGGTGAAGGCGCTCCGCCAATCGGGAGTGAGGGGGCCGAGGGCTCCGGAGGGGTAGCCGAAGCCCGGGCCGGTCACGCTGTGGAGACGGGCCACCAGATGGCCCAATTCCCTGCGCAGGGGCGCCTGTTCACCAGGTTCCAGGTCACCCCATGGCGCGCCCGGGCAGTGGGTCATCAGGAGCTGGCGCTCTCCGTCCGTGACGACTTCCGGCGCGGGTACGCCGACCGTCGCGGCCGCCCGGTAGAACTCCACCTCCGACCGGAGGAGCTCCCGCTCGTGGCTCAGACCGGGAGCGGTGGCCGACGGAGGGATCTTCAGCACGTACCGGGTGCCGTCGGCGAGTCGTAGCTCCTCGACCGTGTTGTACGTCCCGCCCGTCAGGGCCCGGCAGTCGACGAGACGGTCGGGCGGCAGTCCCGCCGTGTCGAGAACCCGCCGAGCCCGCTCCCAGCTGTCCACCGCAGCCTCCCCTGTCGCCTGTGGGCCCACTCTGCCAGGTGGGCCCACGGGCCTGTACTCCTTATCCCGGGCGCAGGCGTCCTGCCATCCGGCGACGTAGACGTCCTCGACGTAACGTCCCGACGCCATCAGGTCGTTCAGCCAGGGTTCGACGTCGCCGCCGGGGTGTGCGGTCCGCCTGGAGCGTGCGGAAGGCCTCGCGGACTCCGGGTGCCGTGCGGGAGCCGTCGCCGCGGCCGGAGAGATCCCGACCGCTCGCCCAGGGCGATCACGGCCCAGGGCGGCTGCCTCCCGCTGTACAGGCGTAAACCGCACTCGTGCGGCCGAACGGCGAAGCCCGCCCAAGAGCAGGAGTCCGGATATACGCATATGTTCACGACCACAGGGTTGGGGTCCCTGGGCGCTGCCCGTGCCAGTCGGCGTCAACGAACTGCAGACCGCCCAAAGCCTTCATGCCGCCGAAAGTGAGTCACCGTATGTCGTCAACACCGGCCGACCAGGCTCCAGCGACCAGGGCGTTCGAGAATCTCCGCGGCGTGCCCCACGCCGAGATCATCGTCTTCACCAAAGATGCTGACGGTCCCGGAGCAACCGGGGTGGTTTACAACACCCTCGGCCTGCCGGTCGACTTCACCGACGAGCAGTTCCGCGCCCTGGACCCCGCCGCTCTGGCCGCGGAGTTCCACTCAGACGCCGTGTGGATGAACGGGCCGCGCCGCGCGCTCGTGGACGCCGCCACCGCGGAGCTCGGCGACGGAGGACGAGTCACCTCCGTAGAGGGCATCGCCATGCACACCGTGGCCGATATCCATGTCCCCGACCTGCAGACGTTCCTCAGCGCCCAGCGGCCACCCTACAAGCAGCTCACCGTGGGGCGCACTACCCAGTGCCTCTTCCTGAAGGGAAGCGAGATCCACGAACTCCTCTCTCCCGAGGGACACCAGTACGTCATGCAAAGCCTCTCCCGGCACGTCGACCCGGACCTGAACCTGGAGCAACTGCCCACACTCGGGGAACGCCTGCAGCTTCCCGAAGGCTGGCAGTATCGCGTCCGCACGCTCGACGAAGACCTGCGGGTGAGCGCACACGGCGACGCACACATCGTCTTCGACGAGTACGAGAACAACTACCAGCGCCACGCCTGATCCTCGTCCCGGCGGCCAGGCCGGAGCGGGGCGTCGGCAGGCTCGATCACACCTGCCGACGGCCCATCAACTCTGGAGGAGGGTCCCCGGCCGGCGCCCCACCCCTCCCCATCGCTGGACGACCGGCAGGAGCGTCTCGCTCCTGGCACGGCAACACTGGCCGCATCTCAGGCGGCCACCCGTCCAGAACGGATCCGGTACACATGAGGCCGCTCAGTCGGTCGCCTCACACGCGCGGTCTTCAGGCGCCGGCTGCAGCGCCTGAAGGCGTCAATACTGCGAACCCAGTAGGCCGAGGTCCAGCAGGGCGGGGCATCCACCGCGTCCGGGCTTCGAGATGCGGCCACCGGCACCTGCTGGATACGCTCGCTGAGTGGCCGGATGATGATGTTCCAAGGCCGGGCGCAGCAGCCGCCCCCGTCCCGCCCAGCGGAACGAAGACTTCCACAGTCCAAACCTCTGCAGTGTTCATGCCTCCATGGGAGGAAGGTTGCGATGAGGTTCATCCGCATGCGTACAGCAAAGGCCACCGCGGCAGCTGTGGTCGCCATCCCGCTCGCGCTTGGAGGTCTGGCGTCGCAGGGCCACGCACAGGATGCGTCTCCCGGCCCGTCGGGGACGTTCGGTCCCGGCTGTTCGGCGCTCTCCCAGAAGGCCAACACGGCCAAGGACAAGGTCCTAGAGGCTGCGTCCGCATATCCACAGCTCAGCCAGCTGGTCTCAGCCGCGGTCAGGGCACAGCTGAGCGGCACCCTCGACGGGAAACCCAACGTCACCATCTTCGCTCCCAACGACCAGGCCTTCCAGAAGGTGACCGTGTCGCAGCTTGCCTCGCTGCTCAGTAATCAGGGGCAGCTGGAGAAGGTGCTGACCTACCACGTCGTGGACAAGCAGATCACCCCGAACGAACTCTCCAAGGGCTCCTTCACGACGGTGGAAGGCAGCAAACTGACCACGTCGGGCTCGGGCACCGCCTTCAAGGTCAACGGCAAGGCCAACATCGTCTGCGGCAACATCAAGGCCGCGAACGCCACCATCTACGTCATCGACGCAGTCCTTCAGCCCCCGTCCTGACTCATGGCTCTCGTTCCCGGCGCGGGACGACCCGTGTGGACTCGGGAACGAGAGTTCCTCGCGCAGGTTCCGGCCCGTGTGGACTCGGGAACGAGAGTTCCTCGCGCAGGTTCCGGCCCGTGGCCCTGGTCTGCACGAAGAACGGCAGCACGATGTCGTCGTTCAGGCCGCTCTCCACGTCGAGGCCTTGCCGGACCAGTGCGGGGACCCGTGGACTGGACATGGCGGTCTTGCGAGGCCCGCATCTTCGCGCTGCTCGCCAGGGGCGCGACCACGGCGCAGGCCGCCCGGGAGACGGGCCTGACCGCGGACGGCGTCAGCTACCACCTGCGGCGACTGTCCGAGCGCCGGGGCGCGGCACCCGTACCGAACTGGTCGCCCGCGCCTACGCGCTGGGGGTGCTGACGCCCGGCGTGTGGCCGCCCACGGCCGTGCCCGCGCCCTGAGGGGCGCCGAAGCGGGCGAGGCAGTGCCACACCATCTTCAGGTCCTGCAGCTCGTGACGCCCTGTACGCGCCGCGTCCCCGATGATCCGTGGGTCGAGATATCCGTCCTCGGCGATACCGGCGCCGAGTGCGACGAACTCCGGACCGCGGAAGTCCGCGTGGCGGCGCAACTCAGTGACGGAGAGCCGGTATCCGGGATGCCATTCGACCGGGCACGGCAGCCGCCGGGCGGCCGCCTCCACGGGCGTGCCCCGGTAGCTCGCGTCCAGGACCAGTGCCTCCATGTCCCGCGCCAGTACGACCTGTCCGTGCACCTGTGCCTCGATGTAGTCGTCGAGGGCGCCGCGGTCGTCCGCCTCGGCCAGTTCGATCAGAGACATGCCGGCCGCCACTCCGAACGCGGACGGCTCGGCCGCGCTGTCGGGGTAGCAGAAGGTGGCGCGCCCCAGCGCCTTCCCCGTCATCCGGAAGTGCGAGGAGCCGAACCGGGGGGATGCGCCGACCAGTTGGCGACGGAAGTTCAGCCCGCCGTACACCGGGCGCTCGTGCGCGGGCGCGGCGTCGTACGCCGTGCCGAAGATCCGGCTCTCCCAGCGCCAGCGGTCACCGCCGGGATGCGCGGTCAGCCCGCCGTTGCTCGTGCCGGTGACGAACTGCGAGCGATACGTGCCGTCCTGGGCCAGCGCATCCAGGATCGGCAGCCCACGTACGAGCCGGTCCGGGTGGAAGTTCAGGGTCACCCGCAGCGTCGGATCCAGCGCGGGACCCCGGGAGCGGGCCGCGACATGGCGCAGGGCCCACTCCCGCGGTGTGCGGCCGTTCCCGAAATGCATTGGATGTCTCCCGCGAGGCTGGGTAACTTGACGCAAACCTAATGCTCCTAGGTTTGCAGGCTCGCGGGTGTCGCCCTCAAGGCCTGCAGGCTCCACGCATCCCATCCCGTCGATCCCCCAGGAGAGTTCCCCTATGAGATCACTCACCGAGCAGGACATCCGCAACTCATTTATCAACTGCTCCAAGGGGGAGGCCAAGCGCCTCGCGATACCCCGTGACCTCGACGACCGCCCCTGGGACGACCTGGACTTCCTGGGCTGGCGAGATCCCGGAGCGCCGGACCGCAGCTATCTCGTCACCGAAAGGGCCGACGACATCGTGGGCGTCACCCTGCGCTTTCCGTCCTCGCAACGCGGCTTCCTGCACCGCAGCATGTGCTCGCTGTGTCTGACGACCCACCCGGGCAACGGGGTCTCGCTGATGACGGCCCGCAAGGCGGGCACGGCCGGCCGCGAGGGCAACTCGGTCGGCGTCTACATGTGCGCCGACCTCGCCTGCTCCCTGTACGTGCGGGGCAAGAAGATCCCTGAACCCGGGGGCCGCTTCGAGGAGACCCTCACGGTGGAGGAGCAGATCGACCGGACGGTGGGGCGCCTGTCGGCTTTCCTGGGGAAGCTGTACGTCTGACTCCTTGCGTCCCGGGCGCAGCGGAACTGATCACCACCCGCACCGCCGACTGGGCTTCTCGGCAGGCGCTCGTGAGCGCCGCCGGGCTTCATCGATCGGATGCGGCCCGGCGCGCCTGGGGAGGTGCCGTCTGCAACTGCTGGGGCTGGTTGCCGCGTTGCGCGTCGTGCCGGGCGAGGACGCCGAGGAGGTCCGTCACGGTGAGACCGGCCTCGGCCGGGTGCCGGAGGAAGGCCCCGGGATCGATGCTGTAGGTGTTGGAGCGTCCCTGTCGGGTGTGGGAGAGATAGCCCTCCTGCTCCAGATCGGAAATGATCTTCTGGACGGCCCGCTCGGTGAGCCGGCAGCGCACCGCCATGTCTCGGATCCGGATGTTGGCGTCCTCTGCGATCGCGGCCAGCACGCGCGCGTGGTTGGTGAGGAACGTCCAGCCTGTGTGTGTCTCCGGTACTCCACCCATGGAGCCAGCATATGGTGCGCCATTCACGAAAACAAAAGGGTGAAATAAATTTCATGTATCCCTTGACGGGTGACGCACCCGTGGCAGAGCCTGGAGGAAGTGGAGACGGGCTGATGCCTCGGGAGCGGCTGCCATGTCAGAACGTGCGCTTTCCCTCACGAGCGGGGAGGCTGTCGCCTGCGCTGCGGGCGCCTCGACGAGTGAGCATCTGCAGCCATGGCTGCAGATCGAGACGTACCCGGAAGACGACCGCGTGCTGGTCGTGGTGTCCGGCGACCTCGACATCGACACCGAACAGATGCTGCAGAGCGCCCTGCGCGATGCCCTCGTCGGCTCCGTCAGCGGTGTGGATCTCGATCTGGGCGGAGTCGAGTTCTGCGACTGCTCCGGGCTCAACGTCCTGCTGCGTATGCGCAGGCGTGCGCTGGCGGACGGCAAGACCGTCGGCATCCGCACCGCCGGCGCCTCGGTCGAGAGGCTGCTCGATCTCACTCACACGCGCCCCCTGTTCGCCTGGACGAACGAGGACGCGCAGTACGAGGATGCCGATCAGGACCTGCGCATCGAACTCCTGCAGCTGCGGCAGGCCATGCAGACCCGCCCCGTCATCGACCTGGCCCGCGGCGTCCTGATGGCCACGTTCGCCCTGAGCGCCGAGGCCTCCTGGAAGGTCCTGGTCACCGTCTCCCAGCGCACCAACACCAAACTGCGGCACGTGGCCCAGGACTTGGTGAACAGCGTCAACGGCGACCCGCTGCCCGAGCCGCAGCAACAGCAGCTCGCCGCGGCGGTCGCCGATCACAGCACATCCCCGGCGCCGCTCTCGGGCGTTCAGGGCTGAGCGCGGCGACGGCTCTCCTCGCGGTGTCGACTCCCGACGCCCGGCGATGCCGACTCTCCACGCCCGGCCCTGTCAGCCCTCCCCGACGGCGAGCACGATCTTGCCCCGGTTGTCGCGTCGCTCCAGGCGCTCGTGGGCCGCGCGCGCCTGGTCCAGCGGAAGCACCGTCTCGACCGGTACGCGGTATGTGCCGGCCGCGACCCGCTCGGCCAACTCCCGCAGGTCCGCTCGGGGGTCGTAGCCGTGGATCTGCAGATTGGTGAGCTGGAAGCCGAGGACGGCCGCGTTCTTCGGGTAGAAGTCGCGGGTGTCGACGGTGCTCGGCTCCAGCGCGACATTGGCGAGGGCAACCACCCGCCCGCCGTGCCCGATCTCGCGCAGGCTCCGCCCGAAGGCACGGCCGCCGACGGTGTCGAGTACGACGTCGGCGCCACGCCCCTCGGTCAGCCGCAGCACCTCCTCGACCTCCGCGTCGTCGGGGTGCGCAGAGGTGTCCAGGGTGACGTGGGCGCCCAGTTCGGCGGCCCAGGCGGTCTTCTCCGGTGAACCGGCGACCGCGATCACCCGCGCGCCGGCCTCGGCGGCGATCTGCACCGCCGCGCTGCCGACCCCGCTCGCGGCGGCCTTCACCACCACGGTGTCGTCCTTGGTCACCTTGGCCAGACGGCGCAGGCAGTACCAGGCGGAGAGCCAGGCGACGGGCAGGGTCGCGGCCTCCGTCAGGTCCACGGCGTCCGGCAGGACCGTCACCTGCCCGGCCGGTACGACGGCCAACTCGGCGTAGAAGCCGGGGGCGTTCACGCCGTCCAGGGCCATGACCCGCTGCCCGACACCGATACCGGTCACCCCCTCCCCCACCGCGGCGACGACTCCGGCCGCCTCGACACCCGGTATCAGCGGTGGCCGTCCGGCCCGGTGGTACACCCCTGCACGGATCAGCGCATCCGCCCGGTTCACGCCCGCTGCCGCGACCTTCACCAGCACCTGGCCCGGGCCCGCGACCGGATCGGGCACCTCCACCGGCACCAGCACCTCGGGCCCACCGAACTCGTCGATCCGCACCGCACGCATACCTGTACCCGCTCTCTCCTGGCGACGCCGGAGCACGCTCCACACGCTGGAGCAGTGACACCGGTTCAACAGGTGTCACGATGCGACACCGCATGAACCGGTGTCAAGCGCTAAGCTCGCGGCATGACCAGCCCCGCCCCGGACCCCATGGCGGCGTTCCCCTTCATCGGCGGCCGCCCCTGCCTGGACTTCGTCGCCACGCTCGGCAAGCGCCACACCGGTCGGCCCTTCGAACGGCTCCCCGACCCGGACGCCCTCGCCCGCTGGATCGGCGAGGCCGGTCTGCTCGCCGGGGCGGACGACGCGCGAGGGCCGGTCACCGAGGGCGATCTGGCCTACGCCCGCACGCTGCGCGAGTCCCTGTACCGCCTCGTACGCGCCGCGATGGACGGAGACCCCCTGAACCCGGCCGATGTCGCGCAGGTCAACGAAGCCGCCGCCCGTCCCGACCTCGCCCCCCAGCTCGGTGAGCCGGAAAGCGGCCCGCGGTCGCTCCTGCGTTGGAAGGCCGCGCGGCCCGCCCCGGCAGCCCTGGCGACCGTGGCCCGGGACGCCGTCCTGCTGGTCGCCGGCCCCCTGCTGGCCAGGGTCAAGGAGTGCGGGAACCCCGACTGCTCGCTGCTCTTCCTGGACGACTCCCAGGCCCGCCGCCGTCGCTGGTGCTCCATGGACCGCTGCGGCAACCTCGCGAAAGTAGCCGGTTACCGGTCCCGCAGCCGCGCCACCTCCACCCGGTGAAGGTGGATGAGGATGTCGCGGCTCGAGGCGAGCGTGATGTCGTACGGGCCGTCCGGGTAGTCGATGCCGATGCTGCGGGTGGGCCTGGCCTTGGTCAGTCAGTCAGTCAGTCAGCGGCCGATGACCGGGCCGTGCGCAGATCGACCCCGTAGTCGCGGTACCGCACGCGGTCCAGGGTGTGCTCGTTGGTTCCGGCGCCCGCCGGCCCAGGCTGAAGCGCTGCACCTTGCCGTCCGGGCCCGTGGCGTTGAACGAGCCACGGTCGACGGTGAGGCCCACACTCACATACGCCGAGCCGAGGCTGTCCCGCAGGGAGGCGACGAGGACTGCGCCCCACCGTGGCGATATGTGCCGCGCAGGAACAGTAGGGGCCGCTGGCCGGCGGTGACGCCGGCCAGGGGCCCCTTGACGCGATCCGTCTGGGTCAGCCGTCGGACTCCGACGACGGGATGTAGGCGCCCGGCACGTCATCCGGCGCGAAGATCTTGTCCTCGCCGGGGTACGGCTTCTTCCACGCGTGCGTCTGATACCACGTGAAGTGGTTCATCTGCGCGGGGTTCGCGAAGTCGGGAATGGCGTTGGGCCCGGTCAGGCGCTGGTGCGACTTCCAGTCCTCCCACTTCGCGGCGAGCGCCTGTTTGTCCGCCGGCACCTTCGCCGACGGCACGGCCGCCGCACTGGGGTCCTGCGGCGCCGGGGTGTCCAGGCCGCAGGCAGGCGGCGTCTTGAGGCCGTCGGTCAGCGAGGTCCGGTTGGGCAGTGCCTTGAACGGCGTGAGGTCCGCGTGCCGGGTGAACGCCCCACGCATCGGGCTGGCCGCGCTGTCCTTCTGGTTCATCGGGTGGACCCCGAGGATCTGCTCGATGGTCCGGATCATCGTGATCTGCGAGTAGTAGTGGCTGTCGACGGTGCCGTGCTGGGCCCAGGGGCTGATGATCTGCATCGGGGCACGGTGGCCGTCGACGTGGTCGAGGCCGGCCTGCGAGTCGTCCTCGACCACGAAGATCGCGGAGTCCTTCCAGTACTTGCTGTGCGAGATCTCGTCGACGATCCTGCCGGTCGCGAGGTCGTTGTCCGCGACCTGAGCGGCCGCGTTCGCCGGACCACCGGTGTGGTCGCTGGAGAGCCAGAACATGTTCAGGTTCGCCGGCCCGTTCTTCTCGAAGTCACGCTTCCAGATCTCGTACCGGTACATGTCCGGGACACTGGTGTCGAACTTCGGGAAGCCGTGCACCGACACGTCGTTGAGTGACGGGATCGGCGAGGCCGAGTTCAGCGTGTAGGCGGTGTCCTGCCCGGTCGCCTCCATGTTCTTGGAGTCGCAGTACAGGTTCTGCCAGCTCGCGCCGGACGGCTTCGTCAGGAACTGCTGGAACTCGCCGAAGTCGCGCACGGACTTGTCGGCCGCCTGCGCGCCGGTCCAGATGAAGCCTGTCCGCTGGTGGCCGAGAGCGTCGTCCTCGGTGTCGTAGCTGCGCGCGTACTCACCGGCCGAGGACTCGGTGTACTCCGGGTCGTCGGCCTGCATCAGCCAGTTGTGACCCTCGGCAGAGTTCGTGCCGATGTCGTACGTGTTGTCGTACAGCCCGAACTGCTTGGCCAGCGCGTGCTGGTTGGGCGTCACGTTCTCGCCGAACTGCGCCAGCGACGGGTCGCCGTTGCCCTGCGAGACGTCCCCGAAGACCTGGTCGTAGGTCCTGTTCTCCTTGACGAGCAGGAAGACGTGCTTGATCGTCGAGGGCTCGCCGAGCCGCTGTGGGACCGGCACCGGCTTCGCCTTGTTCTTGCCCTCGTTCAGCGAGACCGAGCCGCGACTCCAGCCGTTCTGCTTGAAGACCTTGGCCGTCTCGGACCTGATGACGCTGTCGTCCGGCAGTGTGAACCGCTGCACGCTCGACGTCGTGTCGTGGGTGCCGTGCCCGGCGCTGTTGGTGGGCCGGCGGGCATCGATACCACGCGTGTTGGAGACCAGCACCTGCTTGCCGACGGTGGCGATCTCCGCGGGGAAGTAGTCCGTCGGCAGCAGTCCGACGTAACTGACCGGCTCCTGCGGGGACTTGTACCGGTAGACGGCGACCGCGTTGGCGCGACCGAGCGTCACCAGCAGGTGCCCGTCGTCGGTGAGGGTCACCGCGTCGGGCTCGTAGCCCACCGACGCCTCCGGCCACGGCTGGGTGGCGATGGTCTGCACGACCTTGTCGGTGGAGGTGTTGATGACCGACACGTCGTTGGTGGCGGTGTTGGTGACGAACAGCGCCCCGTTCTTGGCGTACAGGGCGGTCGGGTGCAGACCGACGTCGATGCTCGAGACGGCAGCGGCCGGGTCCGCCAGGTCGATGACGCTGACCGTGCCGGTGGTGGTGGCAGCGGTCTTCGGGTCGGCCGGCACCTGGGTGCCGTACGAGTTGATGGTGGTGTCGCCGGCCTTCGCCGGGCGCCCGCCCTCGTTGCTGACGTAGAGCTTGGTGCCGACCACGGTCATGTCGCGCGGGGCGTTGCCCACGGCCCAGCTCTGCTTGATGGCCCCGGTCGCCGCGTCGATGGCGACCACCCGGTTCTGGCCGTTGACCGCGGAGTACACGGTGGAGCCGTCGGGCGAGAACACCGCCTCGCCGACCAGCGCGTGCTTGGCGCCGTCCGCAGGGATGGTGACGGTCGTCGGGTTGGCGACGCTGCCGTCCGGGTTCACGGTGAACCTGGTGTAGCCGTCGGTCTGGCCGAGCCACAGCTGCGAACCGTCGGGCGAGTACGTGGGGCCTTCCTGGCCCACGCTGTTGTTGCTGATGCGCGGGGTCGACGACGCGGAGTTGCTGACGAGCTGCTGCACCTTCCAGCTCTTCAGGTCCACGACGGACAGCGCCGCCCCGCCGTCGGTGATCGAGGCCGCGAGGTGCGTGCCGTCCGGGCTGACCGAGGAGGACATGATCTTGCCATTGTTGACGACGAGGCGGTCGCCGTACGGGGCGATGTACTGGTCGCTGGAGACGACTTGACCCTGATCGGTGATCTGGCCGACCTGGTCGGTGCCGAACTGGTGCGTCTGGGCAAAGGCGGCACCGGCGGCGACGAGGGCAAGTGCGGTGATGCCTGCCGTCATCAGCGGTATCCGGCCACCGATGCGTCTACCTAGAAGGCCGAAACGGCCCTTCTCAACACGCCGGCGGCGGCGGGTTACCTGCATTGAGTTATCCCTTCGGGGTGGCGAGCAGGTCGACGTTGCCGTCGAACTGCCACAGCGGGTTCGGTGCGTCCCCCGTCGGGGTGCGCACCAGGAAGTAGCCGTTCACTTCCTTCGGTCCGTCGCCATCGGCCATGAATCGACCGTCTGGGGTGACGTCGAGCTGGTAAATGGCCGTTCCTACGGCCTCGACGTCGGGCAGATGCCAGGAGATGACGCAGCGCCAGTCGTTGCCCGGGCCCTCGGCGGCGACCTTGACGCTGCCCTTGTCGCACGTCGCCGTGGCCTTCAGCTGCGCTTCTGTGACGTCGGGGCGGTTGAGCTGCTCGGTCTGCAGGCGATAGAGGTGGGCGAATGCCGTGGCCACCGAGCGCTGCACCTTGTCCTGCTCTATCCCGGAGCCCGTGGCCCCGGTCGCCGCGGCGACGACCGCGACCGTCACGGCGACCAGCCCGAGGAGCGGCAGGGCTCCGGCCGTCACCGCGCGGCGCCCCGAGCCGTCGTAGGTCAGGTTGGTGAAGTCGCGCCGCACGAAAAGCGCGTAGGCCAGCACTGTCGCGGTCACGGCCCACAGCAGGCCGACGACGATGCCGATCAGGAGCGGGCCGAGCTGTGCCGGGCTGGTGAACAGACCGCTCCAGGCGATGAAGGCGTAGTTGGGCAGGGCGAGGCGTACGGCGACGGGCAGCGGCATCATCTGGGCGAGCTGCATCGCGAGCGCGACGAGCATCGGCAGCAGCAGTCCCATCGGGGACCGCCCCAGCGTGACGGACCCGAGCAGTCCGATCGCGGCGAGGGCCAGGGTCGGGGCGAGTACGCAGACCCAGGCGAGCAGGACCTCACCGGCCGCGGCCGCCGAGGTCAGCAGGTGGCCATCGAGGCCTACAAGCGGCTGGTTGCCGACCGCCACGACCCCGCCGGCCGTGCTGGAACAGGCCAGGCCGACCACGAGCAGCAGGATGACGGTGAGGCTCGCCAGCGCCTTCGCTGCGAAGATCCGTCGAGGCGACCGGACCGCCACGAGCAGGTGGCGCCAGGTGCCGAGCCGGTCCTCGGAGGCGAACACGTCGCCGGCGACCACCGAGGTCAGCAGCGGGAGCGCCCAGGTGCCCGCGAATCCGAGCATCACCAGCGGTCCGGCCCACCCCGTGGCGTGCATCCAGCGGCCGAAGAGGGTATCGACGGGGAGCGTGCTCTGCCGGCTCACCGCGGCGACGAAGAGCGCCGGGGCGATCCAGCAGGCGAGGACCAGCAAGCGGATCCGCCATTGCGAGATCAGCTTGACCAGCTCGAAGCGGTAGCCGCGCGGAACCGAGACGCGGCGGGTAACGGCAACGTTGTCGTCAGCGACGGTCGCGGTCATCGGCCGGCCTCCTGCTCGGTGAGGGAGAGGAACGCGGCTTCGAGTGGGGACACCACGGGGGCGAGCTCGCGCAACGCGATGCCCGCGTGCACGAGCCGCACCACCAGTTCGTCGAGGGCGGGCACCAGCGCGCGCACGACGAGCACCTCGGCGTCGTGCCGTGCCCCGGCGTCGTCGACGACCCGGATCCCGGCCGTGTCGGCAGCGACCCGGCGGGCGGCCGCCGGGTCGGAGGTGAACAGCCGGTAGTCGAGTTCACCGTTCTCGGCGGCCAATTTGCTCAGCGGGCCGGAGAAGACGACCCGTCCGGTGGCAACGATGGTGACCTCGGCGCACAGTGCCTGGAGGTCGTCCATGCGGTGACTGGAGAGCACGACACTGGTGCCGTCCGCCGCGAGCCGGGTGAGGACACCGTGTACGTGTCTTTTGCCCGCCGGGTCGAGGCCGTTGGAAGGTTCGTCGAGCACGAGCAGCCGGGGCTTGGTGAGCAAGGCGGCGGCGAGCCCGAGCCGTTGACGCATGCCGAGGGAGAAGCCGCGGGCCTGGTCGTCGGCGACATCGGTGAGCCCGACCTGGTCGAGCACGTCGTCGACCCCCGCTGTGCGCGCGTCGTCGCCGCGGAGAGCGGCCAGCGCGGCAAGGTTCTGCCTGGCGGTGAGTGAGGGGTAGAGGCCGGGGCCGTCCACGAAGCCGGTGACACCGTCGGGAGCGGCGAGCGCCCGCCTGACCGGCGTACCCAGGATCTCGAGGCGGCCGCTGTCGGCGACGGCCAGGCCCAGCAGGAGACCGAGCAATGTCGTCTTGCCGGCGCCATTCGGTCCGACCAAGCCGTGGATCTGCCCCTGCGCCACATCCAGATCGACGCCGTCGAGTGCGACGACGTCGCCGAAACGCTTGGTGATCCCGCGAGCCTGGACTGCGAGGAGTGTGTCCATGAGCCCCTTCTTTCGAAACTCTCAGGGACCTTAGGGACGACACACAACGCAGGCACAGACGGCTGGTTGAACGCGCATGGAACGGATCGTCAAGGCGTCGGCAAGTCCGCGGGCACAAAACCATCGGCATCCAGCCAGACTTGGGCAACCCTGGGAGGCACCGAGTCCGTACGAAGCACCGTGGCCCGCGATTTGACGCGCTACCGGCGCGAAGCACGCCTGCGGCGCCCGGTGCGGGCGCCGCAACAGCGTCGAACGCGGCCGGTTCGGCGCCTTCCTGGCTCCAGCACTTGCACAGCAAGGCGACCTCGAACGCACCCGGTGGTGGACCGCGGACGAAGAACGCCGCCGGCAAGAACGGCAGCGCGACATCGACGCCTGGCCGCCGGAGCCCGACTGGCTCATCGAGCGCTGACTCGACGGACACTCCCCCGCCGCGTACGTCCACGTCGGGGGATGCCACATGGCAGGCGAGTACGTCAAAGGAGTCGAGCGGGACCAGGCACTCCGGGCACTCGCCGAAGGGGCGGACGCGTGCTCACAGTGCCGTCCGGACAGAGCGCGCGGGTATTTGGAGGAGGCACGCCACCGCTCGCCGGGCACGCCGTCCGCGTGCCGTCGGCGACATGCAGCATCTGCTCGGTGGCCTGAGCTGCTTCGCTATGCGGAAGCCACGACCTGGCCGGACATGACCTGGGGAGGGTTGGGGAGCAGCGAAACGAGATTGTCCCGCACGAAAACCGCCGCCTTCTTGATTGATTCCTCGGCCCCCGCCTCGCTTTCGAAGACGCTGGTCGAGAGCATGACTCCGTTCCCGGCGTCGACCCAGTAGTAGGCCAGGAGACCGGGGATCTGACGGATGAGCGGCACGAATCCCTCGTTCACCCGGCGCCCGGCCTCAGCCGGATCGGTCACCCCTTCGTATCGTCTGACGGCTGCGTACACGGCTGATCTCCTCACGAGTCCGGGCATCTGTTGCGGGGACGCCCTACCCCCTGCGACCTGTGCCCCGCTCGCGCGTCGTGCGGCAATCACTGGAAGGGGCCAGCCGGTGGTCCGAATGGCGGCGTCTGCTGATGACCGGGCCGGACGGCCGGCCCAAGACGCGATGCGGCGTGCGTGGAGAGAGCTGTCGCTCGACTGGTCAAGTCCGTACGGTCCAGGCCGGTTGAGCACGCCCATGACAGCTACTCGGCGAAACCCGATGACCGCCGGGAGCGGCCCGCCGCAAGACGACGACTGGCCTGGCCTGGACGCTGTTCCTGATCGGCCTCGGCTGTGGGCTGCGCTACGTGGGAGCTCGCAGCCCATCAGCGACGATGTCCCGCAACTGCCGGTCACCGCCGCCTTGTTGCTGCGCCTCGAAGAGTCGACTCGCGTACTGCGGGGGAAGGCGAACGGTCAGCCGGCGCATCCGTCCGTCGTCGGCTGTCGATGGGCGCGGTGTAACCGAGCCGGGCGCGGGTCTCCACCGTGATGCCGGTGCTGGTGGCGGCCTGCCGGCGGCGCCGCTTGCGTACCAGAGGCTGCCGGCGGGCGCGGACTTCGCATCGATCCGGCCGCATCCTGCTGGGGAAGCGCGGCATCAGACCGGTGATCGCCCGACGCGGCGTCACTCACGGCTCCGGGCTCGGCACGGTCCGCTGAGTGGTCGAGCGCGCCTTCGCCTGGCTGCACCAGTTCCAACGACTCCGCATCCGCTACGGGCGACGCGCCGATCTCCATCTCGGCGACGCCTGCTCGAACTCGCTTGGGTCCGCGGCGACTGCGACTTACCCCACCACGCCCGGCAACCGCGATCCGGGCCGGCCTCCCGCAGTGCGTCCAGCAGCTGCTGCGTCGATGCGGCCCACCAGGCCAGCAGGGCCTCGCGCTCCCGAGGTGCGGCCGGGTGGCCCTGCGGTGCGGACTTGGCCGTGACGTCAGGCCCTGCGGCGATGGTGGCGGCCCAGGCGCGGCGCCCCTCGCCCAGGTGCTGGCACCAGGTCGAACAGCGTCCACTCGGGGCAGGTCGGCACCTGCACGTCGAGGCTGGGCGCGGAGGCGACCGCGGCACGGAAGGCGGTCGATCGTTCCCCGATCAGCCGCAGCAGATCGGGGAACTCCAGAGTCTTTTCCACTCCGGTTGTCTATCACCGTGCTCCGACATCCGGACAGCGAATTTCACAGCCGACGCCGAGGAAGCGCCGACCAGGGGCGTACCGAGGCAGATCGGCAGGACCAAGGCGTATCCGGACCGGTGCCGTTTCATGATCCAAGGCTCTCGTGCGGGGCTCCCTCGGACCATCCGGCAGGCCTTCCGTCGAAGGTGGAAAGCCTCGCGCCGGGAGCTGTGATTTCCCCCGCCTCTCAGGGATGGCTTCAGGGCGCGGCAGGCGTCCAGCGCGGGTCCCGGCCGAGGAAGGCGAGCAGCGCCTCGGCCCGGCTGCAGCCCTCGGGCGCCTCGCGCGCGGCGGCGAACACCCCGTACGAGTTCCGCAGATGATCGACGAGCCGCTCGGCGGCTGCCCAGATGCCCTCGGCCAACTCCTCGTCCAGCGACGCGTCCTGGCCCGTCGCGACGGCGATGTCCCAAGCGTGCACGGCCGCGTCCATGGCGCCCGCCGCGGCGGCGAGCCGCAGCGGCAGCGGCCCCAGCGGGGTCGCCACCTCCCCGGCGTCGGCGGGCAGGCCCGCGTAGGTGTCCTCGACGTCCCGCAGCACCTTGTCGAGCGCGGCCTGTACGTCGGCGTCCAGCAGGTCGGCCGGCTGGAAGGGGTCCGAGTCGGGCCGGCCGACGCCGGTGATCGCGGCGCCGTACGCCTGCTGATCGAGTCGCGCATGGTTGAGCACCTGGCGTACCGTCCACTCACTGCACGGCGTCGGCGAACCCCACGCCTCCCCCGGCACGGCCGCGACCACCTCGCGCAGGTAGGTGTGCGCCCGCGTCAGCAATGCGATGCCCTCGACGTTGTCCATCCTCGTCCCCTCCTGGCGCCTGTCGGCTGATAAGGACAATCTAGGGGGGCTTGCGGACAGATACGGTCCTCAATAAATACGTTCGGTACAGCTGTGGAACGGGAAAAGCCCAAGGATGCGAGAGGTACGTGAGGAATGGGCGACATCGGTCGCCCAGCTCGTGAAGCGACACCGCGAGCCGGTGGTCGTCCAGACCATCAGGTCGACGGCCGCCGCGACGATCGCGTACGTCGTCGCTCTGCACCTCAGCCCCGAGCCCGCGCCGCTCACCGCGCCCCTCACCGCGCTGCTGGTGGTGCAGGTGACGCTCTACTCGACGATCACCACCGGCATCCGGCGTGTGAACTCCGTGGTGGCCGGCGTCGTCATCGCCATCGGTTTCAGCATCCTCGTGGGGCTGACCTGGTGGAGCCTGGCCCTGATCATCCTGGCCTCGCTGGTGGTCGGGCATTTCGTACGGGTCGACGAGTTCGTGCCCGAAGTGGCGATCAGCGCCATGCTGGTCCTCGGCGTCACCAGAGTCGGCGACACGGCTTGGGCGCGGGTGGTGGAAACGCTGATCGGGGCCGTCGTGGGGCTCGGCGCCAACCTCGTCTTCCCGCCTCCGGTGTGGGTGAGCGAAGCCGGTCAGTCCATCGAGGATCTGGCGCGCCGGACGCGGCAGTTGATGCTGAGGATCGGTGAGGAGGCCGCGGGCCGCACCCCCTTCCAGCTGGCGGCCGAGCGGCTGCACGAGGCGCGCCGGCTCGACCACGACATCGTCGCGGTGGACGCGGCGCTGCGGCAGGCCGAGGACAGCCTCAAACTCAACCCACGCGTGCGCGAGGGTCTGCTGTACCGGGTCGTGCTGCGCACCGGCCTCGACACGCTGGAGATCTGCACGGTGGTCCTGCGGGTTCTCGCACGCAGCCTCACCGATCTCGCCAAGGAACGTGAACCCCAGCGGCTGTTCGAACCGCAGGCCGGGGCCACCCTGGAGCAGCTGCTGTCCGAGGTCGCAGACGCCATCGTCAGCTTCGCCGTCCTGGTGACCACCGACGTGAGCCAGAGCGCCGCGTCGGCCGAGGCACGGCTCAGCGCGGAACTCACCACGGCGGCCGCCACCCGGGACAAGCTGGCCCAGCTCTTCCTCGAAGACATCCAGCGGGACGCCCGTCAGTGGCAGCTGCACGGCGCCGTCCTGACGGAGGTCAACCGCATCATCGACGAGCTCGACACCGAGCACCGCACCCGCCGGCTCCTGGAGGAGCTGGACCGCGCCACCCGCGAAGAGCGCGAGCGCCGACCGCGTCTCACCCGTGTGCGTCAGTACCTGCGCCAGTACCTGCGCCTCCCGGATCGGCTGCGCCGCGATCGGAACCGCCCTGCCGCTCCTCGTCGTTCTACGTGAGGAAGCGGTACAAGGAAGTAGTCCGAAGGAGTGGTCCGACGTCGGGGCATGGCTGCGGCGTCGAGACAGCGATACGACGAGGGGGCGGGCGGATGACCGAGGGCACCGTACGGATCGACGGAGACACGCTGTGGCTGCCGGGCGGGGTGCAGGTGCGGTTCAAGCGGACCCTGCGGCTGCCCGAGACCGGCACGCACGCGCTGCCTCCGGGACTGGGCGACTTCCCGATCCGGCGCGTCGAGGACTACACGGACACGGTGCCCGCCGAATGGCGGGCACGTGGTGGGGTGATGCTGCCGGTGTATCTGCGCGAGGCCATGTGGCTGAGTTTCGCCGGGACGTCGGAGCCGGCCGCCCTGCAGGTCGGCGTGGGCAAGGTGTGCGCGGTGTCGGGCAAGAAGTGGAGTTCCCGGCTCAGCCGGGACCCGCAGAACTATGTGGTGCTGCCGCGCCAGCCGTGGCTGGACGGCATCAACTCCGGGAAGGGAACCGTCCGCCAGTTCGTGGCGGTGCCCCTGGGGCTGGGTGCCACCGTGGAGGGCCAGGTCACCGGTGAGGAAGTGTGGGGCGGCGTACAGCTGCAGTCCTTCCCGCTCAACGATGGGGAACTGGCCGCGTGGCGTGAGGCGGAGCGCCGCAGGGCGGAGGAGCTGACGCGCATGCCCGTGGGGGGCTACGGCGCCGCGTTCCCCATGGCAGCCGCTCCGCCCGCGCCGGGTGCCGCTCCGGCCCCCGCGGGCGCTCCGAGCGCGCCCCGCCGGAGCGCCCCGGCGATGGGCCTCGGCGTCGGCGGTTCGATGCGCCAGGAGATCTACCGGGACGACCGGCCGCTGCGGGCCTGGGCCAAGGAGCCGGCCGGGCGCGTGTTCGTCCATCTCGTGACGCCCCCGGAGTGGCGCCGTATCACCGGTGAGGCAGCCCCGCCCTCCCCGGTGGACCGCGCGGCCTACACCCGGGCCGGGCTCCCCTGGTTCGACTACTACGACCAGGACGCCACCGACCTGGCCCCGACGGACACGCTGGGCTCGGTGCAGCCGGTCGGCGACTGGCTCGGCGACGACCACGAGCCCTGGCAGCAGCCATCGCCCCACCAGGTGAAGCCGCTCAAAGACGCACCGGGCAAGCCGGTCGAGGACGGTGACTGGTAATCGACGCCCAGTCGTTGCGCCATACGCAACGACTGTTGCCGTTCTTGCACTCTGCGGGTGTCGCAGGCCAAGGTGGCTGTCACAGCTGAGGCAACCGACACCCGAGGTGCAGGCATGAGCAGTGGTGCCGAACCGGCGCGAGGCTCGGGCGGCGGCTGGACCAGGCGCCGCTTCGTCGGGGCACTGGCGGGAGCCGTCGCGGTGACGACGGTGCCGGCACCGGCCACGCCCCGGGCGGACCCCGCGGCCGCGTCCGCGACACCGACAGCGCCCCCGGCACCGACAGCAAGCCCCTCCCCGTCCCTTGCCCACCGCTCCGGACCCCGCCCGCTGTACCTCGGCACGTACACCTCGGTCGACGGCGGCGGCACCGGCATCGGCCGCGCCACCTACGACCCCACGACGGGCCGGATCGCCGCCGCCGGCACGGTCACGGGCGTCGGCGACCCGTCGTATCTCGCGCTGCATCCGGACGGCCGCACGCTGTACGCCGTCAATGAACGGGAGGAGGGCGGGGTGACGGCCGTCCGGCTTCCGAAGAACAAGGTGCTCGGCACCCGTGGAACCGGTGGCGCGGCGCCCTGCCATCTGTCCGTGCATCCGAGCGGGCGCTGGCTGCTGAGCGCGAACTACGGCTCGGGCAGTGTCGCCGTGCACCCCATCGACGCCTCGGGCGCGCTCGGCGAGCGCACCGATCTGGTCACGCACGCCAGTCCGCCGCCCGGCCCCGGCCAGGACGGCCCGCACGCCCACCAGTTCATCACCAGCCCCGACGGCGGCCATGTACTCGCCGTCGACCTGGGCACCGACACCGTCTACACGTACCGCCTCGACCAGTCCAAGGGCACGCTCACCGAGGTCTCCCAGGCGCATACGCGGCCGGGCGCGGGCCCGCGCCATCTCACGTTCCACCCCGGCGGCCGCTACGCCTACCTCGCCAACGAGGTCGACAACACCATGGCGGTCTGCGCCTACGACCCGGCGACCGGGCGCCTCACTCCGGGCGAGGCGCAGTCCACGGGCACCGGTGCGGGCACGAGCTACCCCGCACAGATCCTGGTGACGTCGAACGGGGCGTACGCCTACCTCGCCAACCGCGGCCACAACAGCCTCACGCGCTACGCGGTCGAGGCGGACGGCGCCCGTCTGAGGCTCCTGGACACCGTGCCGGTGAGCGGCGACTTCCCGCGCCACATCGCGTTCTCGCCGGACGGGCGGCTGCTGTTCGCCGCCAACCAGAAGTCGAGCACGGTCAGCGTCTTCCATGTGGACGACAAGAGCGGCGGACTCCGACTCGCGGGCGCGCCGTTCGCCTCACCCGTCGCCGTCTGTGCGCTGCCGCTGTAGGGCGCGGGGGCAGGTGGCAACTGCGGCCTGCGCGAGCAGGACGTGCATGCGCTCCGTGAGCTCGGCGACATCGTCGGCGGGTGCGTGGAAGGGCAGGCGCACGTCGCCGTTGCCACGCGCCCGCTCGATGCGCAGGGTGAGGCCGTGGCGGTCGACGGCGAGGGGCTGGACGCGCACCGCGCCGTGCAGGCTGTCCGGTTCGACGAGGCGGGTGAGCCGCTCGACCGCGTCCGGGTGGGCGTCGGCGAGGTGGGTCAGCAGTGTGGCCTCGGCCGTCGCGAGCGGGTCGGGCCGGGCGTCGGCGAACTCGTCGAGGTCGAGTACGACCGTCCCGGACGGTTGGCGCAGCACCGCGCGCGTCGGCCGGAACGCCAGGTGTCCGTCCTCGGGGGTGAACCAGCCGGCGAGCCACAGCCGGGCGCGGATCCGGTCGCGCAGCGGAACGGGCGCGACATCGGCGAACTCGAGGACGGCGGAGGGCTCGCCGCGCGGCGCGCAGATCGCCACTGTGAGCAGCACGCTGTCCTCCGGCAGATGCAGGAGCACCCGGCCGTCCGCGACGACGGTGTGCGCGCCGACGAACTCCTCCCGGCCGCCGTCCGCGGTCACCGCGCAGGACCATGCCGTGGCGAGTACCGAGCGGGCACGTTCCGCCGCGGCCGGCGCGGCCGTCCAGGTGTGACGGTCACCCATCAGATTCCTCCTTAGGTAAGGCTTGCCTAACCTATCGAAGATCCTGGTGCACGCCAACCACGCCTCGCCACCCTGTGAGTGCCCTGTTCAGCCTGCGTCCCGTCGAACGGGAGCCGGCTCAGGGCGTGATCGCGCCCAGCAGCGCCCGCGCGCACAGATCGCGCACCTGCTCCCGGGTCAGCTCCGCCCCTCTGAGCCACTCCAGGCACACGGCCGTGGTGAAGGCCAGCCATCCCCGGACGGCGATCCGGAGTTCGGGGCGGTCCTCCGGCGCCCAGCCGAGCTCGGGGTCCGCGGCGAGCGCCTCGAGTATCTGCCGCTCCTGGGCGGCCAGGGCCTGCCGATAGACCTTGCGCACGGCCTGGTCGCCCGCCGCGTCGGCGCGATGGAAGGCGCGGAAGCCGTGCGCGTGCTCCTCGACGTATCCGAGGAAGGTGTCGAGGCCCGCGCCGAGCTGCTCACGGACCGGAATTCCGGGCACGGCCGCGGTCATCCGCAGCATCCTCCTGCTCTCGCGCTCGACGACGGCCGCGAAGAAGTCCCGTTTCGTCGGAAAGTAGTGATAGAGCAGCCCGCGCGAGACTCCGGCGATCTCGGCGACCTGCTCGATCCACACGTCGTCGTACGGGCTCTCCGAGAACAGGCAGGCCCCGACCGACAGCAACTGCTCCCGGCGCTCCTCGGTGCTGAGCCGCCGACGCGGGCGCTCCCCCTGTTTCCCGGCCATGCCCGCACTCTACTTGACGTGGGTTCAACAACGGGACGAGACTGAAAAGCGTTATTGAACCCGCGTACAACAGATTCGACCTGCCCCAGGCACGAAGGAGATGGCGTCATGGCGGAGACGACAGTGGCCGCACTGCCCAAGGGCTTCCGCAGCGCGGAGCTGGGCTGGCCGGAGCTGCACCGCATTCCGCATCCACCGCGTCGTGTCCCGCTGATCGGCGATGTGCTCGGCGTCAATGTCCGTTCGCCGGTCCAGGACTCGATGCGCTTCGGCCGCGCGCTCGGGCCGATCTTCCGGCGCAAGGTCTTCGGCAAGGAGATCGTCTTCGCCTGGGGCGCGGATCTCGCGGCCGAGCTGGCGGACGAGGCGCGGTTCGCGAAGCATGTGGGTCTGGGGGTCGCCAATCTCCGGCCGGTGGCCGGGGACGGCCTGTTCACGGCGTACAACCACGAGCCCAACTGGCAGTTGGCGCACGACGTCCTGGCCCCCGGCTTCAGCCGTGAGGCCATGGAGGGCTACCACCCGATGATGCTGGACGTGACCGAGCGGCTGACGGACCGCTGGGACCGGGAGCAGGCGGCGGGACGCAGCGTGGACGTGGCCGGCGACATGACGAAGCTGACGCTGGAGACGATCGCCCGGACCGGCTTCGGCCATGACTTCGGTTCCTTCGAGCGCTCCCAGCCGCATCCCTTCGTGAACGCGATGGTGGGCACCCTGACGTACGCGCAGCGCCTCAATGCCGTGCCCGCGCCGCTCGCTCCGCTGCTCATGCGCGGCGCCGCCCGCCGCAACGAGTCGGACATGGCGTATCTCAATCGCACGGTCGACGCGGTGGTGCGGTCCCGCCAATCCTCAAGCGGGGACGGGGACTTGCTCGACCGGATGCTGGAGACCGCCCACCCGGACACCGGGGAACGACTGGCGCCGGAGAACATCCGCCGCCAGGTCATCACCTTCCTGATCGCCGGCCACGAGACGACGTCCGGGGCGCTCTCCTTCGCCCTGCACTACCTCTCCCGGCACCCGCACGTCGCCGAGCGCGCCCGGGACGAGGTCGAGCGCGTCTGGGGCGACACGGACCGGCCCGGCTACGACCAGGTCGCCAAGCTGCGCTATGTCCGCCGGGTCCTCGACGAGTCGCTGCGGCTGTGGCCGACCGCTCCGGGCTTCGCTCGCGAGGCCCGGCAGGACACCGTGCTGGGCGGCGTCCACCCCATGCGCCAGGGCGCCTGGGCGCTGGTCCTGGCGGCGATGCTGCACCGGGATCCGCAGGTGTGGGGCGCCGATGCCGAGGAGTTCGACCCGGACCGCTTCGACGCGAAGGCGGTGCGGGCCCGGCCCGCGCACACCTTCAAGCCGTTCGGTACCGGGGCGCGGGCCTGCATCGGGCGCCAGTTCGCGCTGCACGAGGCGACGCTGGTCCTCGGGCTGCTGCTGCGCCGCTATGAGCTGCGGGCCGACCCGGACTACCGGCTGCGGGTGACCGAGCGGCTGACGCTGATGCCGGAGGGGCTGCGCCTGCACCTCGAACGCCGCGCGCCGGCCCCGGACTCAGTGCGGCCCCGCCCAGTGGCCCGGACGGGTGACTGACTCCGGCAGCCTGGTGCCGGCGCTCCCCCGGGCCGCGTTCAGCTGGGGCTGGGTCAGGAAGAAGGCACCGGTCAGATCGGCGTCCGTGAGGTCGGTGTCGCGCAGGTCGGCGCCGATCAGGTCCGCGCCGCGCAGATCGGCGCCGGTCAGATCGGCGGCGATGAGGTAGGCGCCGCGCAGGTCGGCGCCGCGCAGGTCGGCGCCCTTGAGACGGGCACCCATGAGGTCGGCGCCGCGACGGTCCTTGGGTCGGCCCTTCTTTCCGCGGCCGGCTCCCGCGCGCACGAGTTCACTGGTCCGCAGCAGCAGCACATTGACCTCCTGCCGGTGCGCGGCCACGTCCAACTCCGCGAGCTCTTCGGGGGTTTGGCGGGTGAGCCGCTCCGTCGTGTCGAGGGCGCGGCGGACATCGGCGTGCACCGGGCGGGCGGCGGGAAGCGTCAGCGCCTCGTTCAGGTACCAGAGCAGTTCATGGAGCTGGCGTACGACCGCAAACACGTCGAACATCTGCCGGGCGTGCTCCCGCGAGCCCGAGCGCCAGTCCGCACCTCCGAAGGTGACCTGGGAGACCTTCTGTCCGGCGCCGAAGCAGTCGTACACCGTGCAGCCCGTGAAGCCCTTCTGCCGCAGCCGCGTGTGGATGCCGCACCGGAAGTCGGTCTCCAGGTTCGGGCAGGGCTTCCCGGCGTCCTTGTCGATGGCGAAGTCCGCCGAGCGTGCGAAGGGCAGAGCGACGCAGCACAGCCCGAAGCACGATCCGCAGTCGGCCCGCAGATCGAGGAGCCGACCCTGGACTGTTCCGCTGTCTTCTTGCATGACCCCAGCGTACTGAGCCGGTAGGGGCGGCCTGAACTGGGCCGACGCATTGGTCCCTACCATTGTCCGGGGTGATCCTTGCCCTCTCCGGCATCCGCTGGAAGGAGCGATCCAGAGGATGGCACGGCGGGACGGCTGTGCACCGAGCGGGGCGTCACCACCTCGGCAAAAATCGGATGCCCCGCAGGGCTGCCGCCGCTACGGTGAACCCTGTTCAGGTGCGCAGGTTGCGGCTACTTCTCCTGTCAAGAGAGCAACGCGGGTTCGAATCCCGCCGCCGGCCCAGGCCGGTGTCGTCCAGTGGCCCAGGACGCTTACGTTGCCGCCGCCGATCCCGATCTCTGAACACCCGGTCGCGAGCCGCTCACCACGGGGGATCCAGGTGGGCGGCTTCGTCCGTCTTACCGCCCGGCTCACCCCGCCGCACCCGAGCACGCCGTGCGGCCCGACCGGCGGCCACTGGAGCCGCCGGCACTGGACGATGCCTTGTGCCGTTGACTCCCGCGCTGCCTCTGGAGGTTTGGAGGCACACCGGGTATCGAGGCCGCCATGGACGACACAACGCTCCCCGGACTCCCCGTCCCTCCGCCGCTGGGCGCGAGCGCGCTCCCGGCCGGGACGTACGACGGCTCGCTCGTGCTGATCACCGGCGGCGGCACCGGACTCGGCAAGGCGATCTCGGCGGAGTTCGCCCGGCTGGGGGCCGATCTGGTGATCGTCAGTCGTCGCCAGGAGCATCTCGCCTCCGCACAGGAGGAGTTGGCCAAGCTCGGCACGCGGGTGACCACTGCCGTGTGCGACGTGCGCGACCCGGAGCGGATCGCCGAGGTGTTCGACGGGTGCGCACTGCCCGACGTACTGGTCAACAACGCGGCCGCGAACTTCCCCGTCCCCGCCGAGGACATGTCCCCGAACGCCTGGCGGGCGGTCGTCGACATCACGCTCACCGGGACGTTCCTGATGACCCGCGAGTTCGGCCGACGGCATCTCGCCGCGGGCACGCCCGCTTCGATCATCGACGTCGGTGCGTCGTACGCCTGGACGGGCGGCCCCGGCTTCGCGCACAGCGCGGCGGCCAAGGCGGGGGTGGAGAACCTCGTCCGGACGCTGGCCGTGGAGTGGGGGCCGTACGGCATCCAGGTCAATGGACTGGTGCCCGGGCTGGTACCGCACGAGAACATGACCGACGACATCCGCGGCCACCTGGACCGGGCCGACGCACACGACGCGCGCCAGCCCGCCCTCCGGGTCGGCGCGCCGCGTGAACTCGGCTGGGCCGCCACGTTCCTGGCGTCCCCCTACGCCCGATTCATCACCGGCCACACCCTGGTGGTGGACGGTGCGAACTGGCAGCGCAGGGGGGTCGTCAGCCCGCCGGTTCTACCGGTGCGGGACCAGCTCGCGCGAGGGCCCTTCACCGGCTGAGGGTCAGTCGCCCAGCTCCCCGAGGTCGAGCCGCGCGAGCCGCTCCGGGTCGGCCAGGATGTGCAGGGCGACGATCTTCCCGTCGGCGACGGTGACACCCATGACCGACATCGGCCGTCCGTCGATGGTGGCGACGACGCCCACCTCGCCGTTGACCAGCACGAGCCGCGAGGACGCCGCGAACCGCGCGAAGGTGAGCGCCTGTCGAGCGACGGCCGCCGCGCCACGGACCACCTTGGAGGCGGCCGCTCCGCCCACGAGCGGGCCGGAGTCGGCGCGCAGCACGACGTCGGGGTCGAGGACGGAGACGAGGGCCTCGAAGTCCCCGCCGCGCGAGGCCGCGAGGAAGGCGTCGAGGACCTGCTTCTGCCGGGTGACGTCGCGCTCGGGCTCCGGAGCGGCTCCCTGCACCCGGCGGCGGGCCCGGCTGGCGAGCTGGCGGGTCGCGGCGGAGGAACGGCCGACGACGGGCGCGATGTCGTGGAAGGGCACCGCGAACATGTCGTGCAGTACGAACGCGAGCCGCTCGGCGGGCTCCAGAGTCTCCAGGACCACGAGGAGGGCGAGCCCGACCGAATCGGCCAGCAGCACCTCCTGCTCGGGGTCGGTCCGCGCCAGGGGACTGACGACCGGGTCCGGGACGAAGGCGTCCATGGGCTCCTCGCGGCGTGACGTGCGCGAGCGCAGCATGTCCAGGCACACCCGGCCGACCACGGTGGTCAGCCAGCCCCCGAGGTTCCTGACCTCGTCGGCGTCGGTGCGGCTGAGCTTCAGCCAGGCCTCCTGGACGGCGTCGTCCGCCTCGCTGAGCGAACCGAGCATCCGGTAGGCCACCGCTCTCAACTGGCCGCGGTGCGTTTCGAACCGGTCCGCGAGGAGTTCACTGTCGTGCATCGGTCCCCCATCCTCCGTCGTGCAGAACAGTGACCGATCAAAACATGCCGGTCACTTCCCCTGGAAGCGAGGCATGCGGCGGGCGCCTTTCGCCCCGTATCCCTCGCGCGAGTCGTCCGAGGTCAGGGTGAGCGCCGCCGACATGGCCGTGCGGTCCAGGGCCGCGGCGAGCCCGGCATCCGCGTAGGCGTCGATGTCGTGTTTGATGCCCTGCACGGCGAGGGGCGCGTTGGCCGCGATCTCCGCGGCGACCGCACGGGCCGATTTGTCCAACTCATCGGATGCGACCAGGAGTTGCACGAGACGAAGGCGCTCGGCCGTGACGGCGTCCAACCGGCGCCCCGTCAGCGCGAGCAGCTTCGCCCACCCCGCACCCGCCTCGCGCGCGATCCGCAGATCACCGCCGGCATCGACCGCGACCCCCAACTGGGCCTCCGGCAGCGCGAACACCGCGTCGTCGGCCGCGATCCGGACGTCCGCCATCAGCGCGAGCTCGAACCCGAAGCCGAGGCAGTAGCCCCGCACGGCCGCCACGACCGGCTGCGGCAACCGCGCGAAGGCCGCGAACCGTTCGTGCGCCCACCGGATGCCCTGGTAGTAGTTGCGGGCGCGCTCCGCACCGGAGCGGCCGGTGATCGCGCCGCCCGGCGCCGTGACGTCGATCCCCGCACAGAAGGCCCGTCCCTCGGCCCGCAGCAGGACCACCCGGATCGACTCGTCGAAGCGGATCCGGTCGGCGATCAGGCCGAGTTGACGCGTGGACTCCCAGCTCCACGCGTTGAGTTTGGCCGGGCGGCAGAGGGTGAGGACACCGATGCCGTCCTCGACGTCGAGGCGCAACCGCTCCTCACCCTCCGGTATGTCCGTCCCCGTGGTGTCGATCATCCGCACACCCCTCCAGAATCCTGACGGCCCGTCAGGATTCTAGTGGGGGCTCGGAGATCTCAGACCTCGTCGCGCGTCAACGCCAGCAACCGGTCCAGTACACGCGGCCCCCCGGCCCGTACACCGTCGTGCTCGAACTCGTCCGTCACCCAGGTTCGCAGCCCCCGGATGGCGCGCGCGGTGCGCAGGGAGTGCTCGGCGTCGACGTACATGTCGTCGTGGTAGACCGCCGCGGCGACCGGCACCTCGTTGGCGGCGAGGCGGGCGGGGTCGTACAGCGGCCGCCAGTCGGACCGGGCGGCCAGTTCCTCGGCTGTCTCGCGCAGGGGGCGCAGCGCCGGGTCGGTCTCGAACGTCCAGGGGTGCACGGACTCGCCGGTGAACAGCAGCGGTCCGTCGTCCGTGAGGGCCTTGGCCGCGTCGAACTGCGGGAACTCGGCGCGCACCCGTTCGGCGGACCAGGCGGTGGGACGGTCGCCCTGGGCATAGCAGGCCTCGTGGACGAGCGCGTACAGGGGGTGGCCCGCGTACGAGAGGAGGCCCTGGACGTCCTCCTGGAAGGCATCGGAGAGGGCCGGACCCTGCGGGGTGCGGACGAAGGCCTCCTCCAGGAGGTAGTGCAGCCGGTGGCTGCCCTCGCTGCCGCCGAGGACGATGCCGAGCGACTGGAAGGCCTCGACGGTCAGGCGATAGCCGCTATTGAGGACCGGCTCGTGCTGCAGGAGGTACTCCGCGATCTGGCGGGCCCGCTCGACGTCCTGCGGATAGCGCGCGTAGTGCGCGGCGACCTTGCGCTCGATGCGGGGATACGCCGCCCGGTAGACGTCGTCGGCGTGCCCGTCGAGCGCGGGCAGGCCGCCGGTGATGACGGCGGCGCGCAGCCCCTGCGGCGCGGTGGACAGGTAGTGCACCGCACAGAAGCCGCCGAAGCTCTGGCCGAGTACGGTCCAGGGGTCGCCGCCGGTGAGCCGGGGCCGGATGGCCTCGCAGTCGCGGACGATGGAGTCGGCGCGGAAGTGCGCGAGGTAGTCGGCCTGTTCGCGCGGGCCGCCGCGCAGCGGAAGGGTCTGCCGGTTGGCGGGCGTGGAGTGGCCGGTGCCGCGCTGGTCGAGGAGCAGCACCCGGAACTCCGTCAGCGCGCGGCCGAGCCAGGCCTGCTTGCCGACGAAGCGGTTGGCGCCGAAGCCGGGGCCGCCTTGGAGGTAGACCAGCCAGGGGAGGTCCTGCTGTGCCTTGTCGCTCGCGACGACTTCGCGGGCGAAGAGCTCGATGCTCTCCCCCGCCGGGTCGTCGTGGTCGAGGGGCACGGTGAAGCGGTGGTCGGTGAGGACGACACCGGGCTGGTGGTAGCTGACGGTCAACAGGGCTCCCGAGACGAACGGATTCCAGGCTGCGTCCCAGTTGAGCACATGTTCCGCAGGCTGCGGCGCCCGGGATCAAGAAAATCTACTGAACAACGGCTCAGCCCGCCCCGTCGGCAGGAACTGAACAGCCGCTCAGCCCGCCCTGTCGAGAGGAACCGAACAGCCGCTCAGCGCGCCGACAGACTGGAGCGGCGCACCACCAGTTCCGGCTGGAGCACGACCCGCTGGTGTTCGTGCGGAGCGGGCGTGGTCTCCGTCCCGATCTCCTCCAGGAGCAGTTCGGCGGCGAGGGCGCCCATGGTCACGGCGGGCTGACGCACGGAGGTGAGCGGGACGGCCGCGGCGGCCGCGAACTCGATGTCGTCGTAGCCGACGATCGCGAGGTCGTCGGGTACGACGACCCCCGCCGCGTACATGGCCTGCAGGACGCCGAGCGCGAGCAGGTCGTTGGCACAGAAGACGGCGGTCGGGCGCTCGGCAAGACCCAGGAGCCGGGCCCCGGCGTCGCGCCCCGCGGCCACGTCGAGACGCTCGGTGGGCAGCTCGCGCAGGCTGTCCGGGCCGAGCCCCGCCTCGGCCAGGGCGTTCAGGGCGCCCGTGCGGCGGTCCCTGACCTGGTTCAGCCCGGGTGGCCCGCTGACGTAGGCGATGGAACGGTGACCGGCGTCCACGAGGTGCCGTACGGCCAGCGCGCCGCCCGCCACGTCGTCGACCGAGACCGAACACTCGGTGGTGCCCTCGGCTACCCGGTCGACCAGCACGAAGGGAATGCCGTTGCGGCGGAACGCCTCGATGTTGCGCCCGCTCGCGTCGGTGGGCGTCAGCAGCACCCCGCGCACTCGCTGCTCGGCGAAGAGCGACAGATAGTCGGCCTCCTCGCTCGAACTCTGTGCGCTGTTGCAGACCATCACACCGAGCCCGGCGTCCCGCGCGGCGCGCTCGGCGCCACGCGCCACGTCCACGAAGAACGGGTTGCCCATGTCGAGGACGAGCAGGCCCATGATCCGGCTGCGCCCCGCCCGCAGCTGACGCGCCGACTCGCTGCGCACATAGCCGAGCCGGTCGATCGCGGACAGCACGCGGGCCCGGGTCTCGGAGGCGACTGTGTCGGGGCGGTTGATCACGTTCGACACCGTGCCGACGGAGACTCCGGCGGCACGGGCGACGTCCTTGATACCCACCGACTGGGCCATCAGGCGGGAACCTCCAGGGGAACGAGAAGCGGCGGGCAGGCCATCACATTACCCGCGCCAGGGGCGAAGCCTATGGTCATGCGGGCAGCCGGAAGTCGACGACATGGAGCGGCGAGGGCGTCGTACCGCTGGACTTCTCCTGGTACATGAACGAGAGAATTCCATCCTGCGAGACCCGGGTCTCATCGATCACGACCTCGCCGAAGGCGTTCAGAGCGCTGCCGTCGTACAGCAGCGTCCAGTCGGTGTACCCGGCGGACTTCGAGGCGCCGGCGATCCGGCCGAACGGCATGATCGCGTAGGCGTTGTCGTACGTGTCGAGGACCAGCTTGGTGCGCTGGCTGGAGTTCAGGGCGACCGGGATCTCCGTCTTGGTCCAGGTGCCCGAGGAGTTCTTGCGGACGTGGAAGGCGCGGCCGTTGGTCGTCCGGTCGGTGACGTAGTTGGTGGTGCACTGGCCGAAGCGGCCGGGCACGTAGCTGATGATCGCGTGCGGCAGGCCGGCGGAGTCGGTGGTCTGGCTCTCCTGGTTCATGAGGGAGTGGTCGGGGTTGAGGGAGTCGACGACGAGTCCCGCGTCGGTGACGGCGACCGTGTCCGAGCTTCCGGTGGTGCCGACCAGGCTGCCCGCGTCGTTGCGCCAGGTGCGGCCCCGGTCGGTGGAGTAGACGTAGCCCGTGTCGTGATTGGTGATGCCGCCGCTGTTGCACATCACGGCGCCATTCTGCTCACGCCAGGTGAAGAAGGAGTGCAGTCGGCCGTTGATGTCGTAGTCGATGCCGTGCAGATACATGTTGCGGGCGGTGCTGGAGCCGTGCGAGCTGGTGTACGTCCCGGTGGAGCTGGACCACTCGCCGAGCGCGGTCCAGGACGAACCGTCGTACTCCGCCAGGGCGTTGCGGCCGTTTCCGGAGATGCCGACGCGATAGCTGAGCTGGAGCCTGCCTTCCGGGGTCGAGACGAACTGCGGGTAGGTGAACTGCGTCGTGAGCGAGAGCCCGTCGAGGGTGGTCTGTACGGCGCCGAAGACCGCCGACGTCCACGCCGGGGCGTTGTCGAGCAGCCCGGCCACCGACTTCACGTAGAAGAAGCCGTCGCTGTGCGAGTCCATGTTGAGGTGCAGGCGGCCGTCGGTCCTCGATACGCCCATGGAGATCACGTTGTGCGAGTCGGAGCTCTTGAGCTGGTGGGCGAGGGTGACCGTGGACCAGTTGGACGCGCCGAGCGCACGGCGGGCGACGACGGCGCTGCGGTCCGTGGTGTACCAGGCCGCGTACTGGTAGCCCTTGTAGGTCAACAGCCCGTTCTTCTGGAACGAGTTGTTGTTGACCAGGCCGTCGTAGGACACGAAGAACAGGGCCTGGGCGTCGAGTTGAGTGGTGCCGGTCAATATGACGGACGGGCCGGGGCCGGCCGCCCGCGCCGTACCGGCTCCCAGACCGGGGCCGGCCACCGCGCCCAGCAGTGCCGTCGTGAGCAGTGTGCGTCGTCTCATCGTGCGGAACTCCTGGTCAGGCGAGGTGGAAGACTTCGGTGAGGGGCTTCATGGCCTCGTCGGGTCTGGCGCCGTCCAGTGACTCGAAGAACGGCGCCATCTCCGCCTGCCAACGGGCATTGATGTCGGTTGCCTCCATGCCGGCCTGTGCGGCCGCGAAGTCCTCGGTCTCCAAGTAGCCGACCAGCAGGCCGTCCTCGCGCAGGAACAGCGAGTAGTTGTGCCAGCCGGTGGCCGAGAGCGCTTGCAGCATCTCGGGCCACACGGCGGCGTGCCGCTCGCGGTACTCGTCGAGGCGATCCGCACGGACCTTCAGCAGAAAGCACACCCGCTGCATCAAAGACCCTCCGGGGTCTGGAAGTCGAACTGCCAGTGGTCTAACCGTCAGAAGTTGAACTGGTCGATGTTCTTCGCGTTGAAGACGGTCGGCTTGCCCAGGTTGATCACGCCGTCCTTGCCGATGGTGAAGGAGCCCATGTCACCGGCCTTGAAGGTCTCGCCCTCCTTGCCGGTGATCTGCCCGGAGGACAGCGCCACGGCGGTACGCGCGGCCAGCTCACCGAGCTTCGCCGGGTCCCAGAGCTCGAAGCCCTCGACGGTGCCGTTCTTGACGTACTTGCGCATGTCGTTGGGGGTGCCGAGGCCGGTCAGCTTGACCTTGCCCTTGTACTTCGAGCCGGACAGATACTGGGCGGCCGCCTTGATGCCGACGGTGGTCGGAGAGATGATCCCCTTGAGGTTCGGGTGCTCCTGGAGCAGGCCCTGGGTCTGCTGGAAGGACTGCTGGGCGTCGTCGTTGCCGTACGCGACCTTGACCAGCTTGATGTTCTTGTACTTGGGGTCCTTCAGCTCGTCCTTCATGAAGTCGATCCAGGTGTTCTGGTTCGTCGCGGTCTGCGCGGCGGACAGGATCGCGATCTCACCCTTGTAGCCGATCTGTTCGGCGAGCAGCTGCACCTCGGTGCGGCCCAGGTCTTCGGCGCTGGCCTGCGAGACGAAGGCGTTGCGGCAGTCGGTCTTGGTGTCGGAGTCGTAGGTGACGACCTTGATCTTGTTGGTCATGGCCTGCTTGAGCGCGGTGCACAGGGCACCCGGGTCCTGTGCGGAGACCGCCATCGCGTCGACCTGCTGCTGGGTGAGCGTGTTGACGTAGCTCACCTGGCCGGAGGTGTCGGTGGCACTGCTCGGGCCGACCTCCTTGTACTTGGACCCCAGCTCCGTCAGGGCCTTCTCGCCGCCCTTGTCGGCGGAGGTGAAGTACGGGTTGTTGACCTGCTTGGGCAGGAAGCCGACGGTCAGGCCCTTCTTGGTGGCGGCGTTGGGGTCGGCCTTGCCGGCGGCGGCGTTGGACCCGCCCGAGTCCTTGACGTCGTTCTTGGTGGTGCCGCCGCATGCGGTGACGGCCAGGGCGAGCGAGGTGACGGCGGCGAGCGCCGCGCAGGTACGGCGGATCGATGACTTGCGCATGGCGGAACGTCCTTTACGAGGGTGAGCGGAGGAAGTTGCGGGGCGGGCAAGGGTGGGAGTCACGACGCCGGAGTCGAGGCGGCTCTGCGGCCCGCCCTCGCTACGGAGATCTGCCGCGCGACCCGGGGGCCGAGCACGGAGACGACGAGCAGCACGCCGGTGACGACGATCTGCGACTGCGCGGAGACGTTCAGCAGGCTCATCACGTTCTGCAGCGCGCCGAGCAGGAACACTCCCGCGATCGCGCCGCCGAGCGTGCCCTTGCCGCCGTCGAAGTCGATGCCGCCGAGCAGCACGGCCGCGACGACGGAGAGTTCGAGGCCGGTGGCGTTGTCGTAGCGGGCGCTGGCGTAGTGCAGCGCCCAGAACACGCCGGTCAGGGAGGCCATGAAGCCGGTGGCGACGAACAGGAACAGCTTCTGCCGCTTGACGCGGATGCCGGCGAATCGCGCGGCTTCCTCGTTCGCGCCGATCGCGAAGGCCGAGCGCCCGAACGGGGTGGCGTGCAGGACGACCACCGCGATGGCGAGCAGTACCAGGAAGGGCAGGAAGGCCTGCGGGAGGAAGGTGTTCCCGATGCGTCCGGCCGCGAAGTCCTGGTACTGGGTGGGGAAGTCGGTCACCGCGTCCGAGCCGAGCACGATCTGCGCGATGCCCCGGTAGGCGGCGAGCGTGCCGATGGTGACGGCGAGGGACGGCAGCCCCAGCCGGGTCACGAGCAGGCCGTTGACCAGCCCGCACACCACGCCCAGGAGCAGGCACAGCGGAATGATCGTCTCGATCGACATGCCCTGGTTCCACAGGGCGCCCATCACCGAACCGGACAGTCCGGCGGTGGACGCGACCGAGAGGTCGATCTCGCCGGCCACCACGAGCAGCGTCATCGGCAGGGCGATCAGCGCGATCGGCAGCGTGTTGCCGATCAGGAACGAGAGGTTGAGCGCGTTGCCGAAGCCGTCCACGAAGCCGAAGGAGAACAGCAGCAGGACGATGAGGAGGGCGCCGACGACCGTGTCCCAGCGGACGGCGCGCGCGAGGGGCGAGTCAGCCATGGCGGGCGTTCCTCTTCTTCAGTGCGGAGGCCACGCGCAGCGCGACGACCCGGTCGACCGCGATGGCGAGGATGAGCAGGATGCCGTTGATGGCGAGCACCCAGACGGAGCTGACGCCGAGGGCGGGCAGCACGCTGTTGATGGAGGTGAGCAGCAGCGCGCCGAGCGCGGCGCCGTAGACGCTGCCGGAGCCGCCGGTGAAGACGACACCGCCGACCACGACCGCACTGACGACGGTCAGTTCATAGCCGTTGCCGGTGCCGGAGTCGACGTTGCCGAAACGGGCGAGATACATGGCGCCCGCGAGCCCGGCGAGGCCCCCGCAGACCACGTACGCGGTGAGGATCCGCTTGCGGACGGGGATGCCGGCGAGCCGCGCGGCCTCCGGGTTGGAGCCGAGCGCGTACAGCTCGCGGCCGCTGCCGAAGTGCTTGAGGTAGTACGCGGTGACCAGCAGCACCGCCAGCGCGATCAGCGCGAGGTACGGGACGGCCGAGATGCCGCCGGAGCCGAAGTCGACGAAGCTGCCCGGGAGGTCGGCCGCGGTGATCTGCCGGGAGCCGACCCAGATGGAGTCGATGCCGCGGATGATGTAGAGCGTGCCGAGGGTGACGACGAGCGCGGGTACCTGACCGAGGCTGACGAGGAGCCCGTTCACCAGTCCGCAGCCGATGCCGAGCAGCACCGCGAGGAAGATGGCGACGACGGGGTTTCCGCCGCCCTGCAGATAGGTGCCGGCGGCGAAGGCGCTGATGCCGAGCGTCGAGCCGACCGACAGATCGACGTTCCGGGTGATCACGACCAGCGACTGACCGGTGGCGACCAGCACCAGGATGGTCGCGTTCAGCAGCAGGTCCTTGATGCCCTGTTCGGACAGGAACTGGCTGTTGCCCATCTGGGTGATGGCGATCATCACCAGGAAGACGACGAGGATGGCGAGTTCGCGCATCTTGAAGACGCGGTCCACCAGCCGGGTGCCGCTCGACTTGGGCACCTCGGCGGCGGGGGCGGGGTTGGGTGCGGTCACCGTCATGCGGCGGCCCTCTCAATGATCGTGGTGGTCATGCGGCGGACCTCCCGGTGGCTGCGGCCATCACGGTTTCCTCGGTCGCTTCGGAGCGTGGGATCTCGGCGGTGAGCCGCCCCTCGTGCATGACGAGCACGCGGTCCGCCATGCCGAGGATCTCGGGCAGATCGGAGGAGATCATCAGGACGGCCACCCCGTCGGCGGCCAGCTCGCTGAGCAGCCGGTGCACCTCGGCCTTCGTACCGACGTCGATACCGCGGGTCGGCTCGTCGACGATGAGTACCTTGGGGCCGGTGGCGAGCCACTTGGCGAGGACGACCTTCTGCTGGTTGCCGCCGGAGAGCGTGGAGACGGTGTCGGCGATCCGGGCGTACTTCACCTGGAGCTTGACCGCCCAGTCGAGGGAGCGGCTGCGTTCGGCGCCGCGGTCCATCAGGCCTGCCTTGACCGTCGTACGCAGCCCGGTCAGGCCGATGTTGCGCTCGATGGACATGTCCATCACGAGGCCCTGGGCGCGCCGGTCCTCCGGGACGAGGGCGAGACCCGCGGCCATGGCCGTCGAGGGCGCGCCGTTGGTCAGCGTCCTGCCGTCGACCTCGACCTCACCGGCGTCCCAGCGGTCGACGCCGAAGAGGGCCCGGGCGACCTCCGTGCGACCGGCGCCCACCAGCCCGGCGAGACCGACGATCTCGCCGCGCCGGACGTCGAAGGAGACGTCCGTGAAGACGCCCTCGCGGGTCAGGCGGCGCACGCTCAGGGCGACCGAGCCCGCCTCGACCTCCTGCTTGGGGTAGAGCTCGTCGAGGTCGCGGCCGACCATCCGGCGTACGAGGTCGTCCTCGGTCATGCCGTCCAGCGGTTCGCTGGCGATCCAGGCACCGTCGCGCAGCGTCGTGACCCGCTGGCAGATCCGGAAGATCTCCTCCAGGCGGTGCGAGATGAACAGCACCGCCGAGCCCTGCTCGCGCAGGGTGCGGACGACGCCGAAGAGGCGGGCCACCTCGCTGCCGGTGAGGGCGGCGGTCGGCTCGTCCATGATCAGGACGCGGGCGTCGAAGGAGAGCGCCTTGGCGATCTCGACGATCTGCTGGTCGGCGATGGACAGGCCGCGCGCCGGACGGTCGGGGTCGAGTTCGACTCCGAGGCGCTTCATGAGGGCGGCGGTCGCGGCGTGGGTGGCCTTGTGGTCGATGCGGCCGAGGGCCCGCCGGGGCTGGCGGCCCATGAAGATGTTCTCGGCGATCGACAGGTCGGGGAAGAGCGTGGGCTCCTGGTAGATCACCGCGATGCCCGCGTCGCGGGCGTCGGCGGGACCGTGGAAGACGGTGGGTTCGCCATCCAGCAGCACCTGACCGGCGTCCGGTCGGTGCACGCCGGCGAGCGTCTTGATGAGGGTCGACTTGCCCGCGCCGTTCTCTCCGGCGAGTGCGTGCACTTCGCCGGGAAACAGTTCCAGGGACACGTCCCGCAAGGCACGTACGGCGCCGAAGGACTTCGAGATGTCCTTGAGCGCCAGCACGGGGGCCGGACCCGTATCGGACGGGTGGGTCATGGGAGCTCCTCAACGACGCGGGCTGAAGGCCTCACGACGTCGTGAAAGGTTTCAACTAGGTTGCCGGGACGTTAGGCATGCAGCCCAGGTCACGTCAATGGGTTCGGGTCGAAATTTTCTATAGCCAAAGGTCACAACCGAGTCACGGAGAGCGGTCTTTGCCTGAGGGCTTGACAGTCCTACGGGCGGCTCATAGCTTCGGCCTGCTGAATCGTTTCAGACTGAACTCTTCAAGAAGTCCTTTTCAGAACCGAAGTCGTAGGAGCCCCGAAGTGACCGAGCTCGCCGCGGTGAAGACCGCGCTCAAGACCCAGGCCGTCGAGACGCCGTCATGGGCGTACGGGAATTCGGGGACCCGATTCAAGGTGTTCGCTCAGCCTGGAGTGCCGCGCACGCCTCAGGAGAAGCTCGACGACGCCGCGCAGGTGAACGCGTACACGGGTGCCGCGCCGACCGTCGCGCTGCACATCCCCTGGGACAAGGTCGACGACTACGCGGCGCTCGCGAAGCACGCGCAGGAGCGCGGCCTGAAGCTGGGCACGATCAACTCCAACACCTTCCAGGACGACGACTACAAGCTGGGCTCCATCTGCCATCCGGACGCGACGGTGCGCCGCAAGGCTCTTGATCACCTGTTCGAGTGCGTCGACATCATGGACGCGACAGGATCCAAGGACCTGAAGCTGTGGTTCGCGGACGGCACGAACTATCCCGGCCAGGACGACATCCGTGAGCGCCAGGACCGGCTCGCCGAGGGGCTGGCGCTCGTGTACGAGCGGCTCGGTGACGACCAGCGGATGCTCCTGGAGTACAAGTTCTTCGAGCCCGCCTTCTACACGACGGACGTCCCCGACTGGGGCACGGCGTACGCGCACTGCCTCAAGCTCGGCCCCAAGGCCCAGGTCGTCGTCGACACCGGGCACCACGCCCCCGGCACCAACATCGAGTTCATCGTCGCCACGCTGCTGCGCGAGCGGAAGCTCGGGGGCTTCGACTTCAACTCCCGCTTCTACGCCGACGACGACCTGATGGTCGGCGCCGCCGACCCCTTCCAGCTGTTCCGGATCATGTACGAGGTGATCCGGGGCGGCGGCTTCACGCCGGGCGTGGCGTTCATGCTCGACCAGTGCCACAACATCGAGGCGAAGATCCCGGCGATCATTCGTTCGGTCATGAACGTCCAGGAGGCCACGGCCAAGGCTCTCCTCGTCGATCGCGCCGCGCTCGCCGAGGCCCAGCGGAGCGGGGATGTGCTGGCCGCGAACGCCGTGGTCATGGATGCCTACAACACGGACGTGCGGCCGTTGCTGGCGGAGGTGCGCTCCGAGCTCGGGCTGGACACCGATCCGGTCGCCGCGTACCACCGGTCCGGCTACGCGGACAAGATCGCCTCCGAGCGGGTGGGTGGGCAGCAGGCGGGTTGGGGGGCGTGACCGCCGGGTCTCGTCTGCCCGATGCGGCCGGTCGCAGGCTGCGGGCCTAGTGGGCCGGCCGCGCCCACGCGGCGGAGCCGCACAGGTCACGGCCCCGCGCCCCTGAGGGGCGCTCCCATGAGCCCCCCTTACACGTACACACTCTTCTAAAGGACCAGGACCATGACACCCCATCCCGAAGCCGCCGCCCTCCTCGCCCGGTCGCACCGGCTCGGCGCCGATCCCCGCAACACCAACTACGCGGGCGGCAACGCCTCCGCGAAGGGCACCGACACCGATCCCGTGACCGGCGGTGATGTCGAGCTGATGTGGGTCAAGGGGTCGGGCGGCGACCTCGGCACGCTCACCGAGTCGGGACTGGCCGTGCTGCGGCTGGACCGGCTGCTGGCGCTGAGGGAGGTCTACCCGGGCGTCGAGCGCGAGGACGAGATGGTCGCCGCGTTCGACTACTGCCTGCACGGCAAGGGCGGCGCGGCGCCGTCCATCGACACGGCGATGCACGCACTGGTGGACGCGCCGCACGTCGACCATCTCCACCCCGACTCCGGGATCGCGCTCGCCTGCGCGGCCGACGGGGAGAAGCTGACCGCCGAGTGCTTCGGGGACAGCGTGGTGTGGGTGCCCTGGCGCCGGCCCGGTTTCCAGCTCGGTCTGGACATCGCGGCGGTCAAGGAGGCCAACCCGCAGGCCATCGGCTGTGTCCTCGGCGGGCACGGCATCACCGCGTGGGGTGCCACGGCCGAGGAGTGCGAGCGCAACTCGCTGCACATCATCCGCACCGCCGAGACCTTCCTGGCCGAGCGCGGGAAGGCGGAGCCGTTCGGGCCGGTCGTCGAGGGGTACGAAGCACTGTCCGAGACGGACCGCCGGGAGCGGGCCGCGGCGCTGGCGCCGTACATCCGGGCCATCGCCTCCCAGGACCGCCCGCAGGTCGGACACTTCACCGACTCCGATGTCGTCCTGGACTTCCTCGCCCGCGCCGAGCACCCGCGTCTCGCGGCGCTCGGCACCTCTTGCCCGGACCACTTCCTGCGGACGAAGGTCAGGCCGCTCGTGCTGGACCTGGCGCCGACCACCGGCCTGGACGAGGCGATCACCCGGCTGAAGGAGCTGCACGCCGCGTACCGCGAGGAGTACGCCGCCTACTACCAGCGCCATGCCCTGCCCGACTCCCCCGCGATGCGCGGCGCGGACCCGGCGATCGTGCTCGTGCCGGGTATCGGCATGTTCTCCTTCGGCAAGGACAAGCAGACCGCACGCGTGGCGGGCGAGTTCTACGTCAACGCGATCAACGTGATGCGCGGTGCCGAGGCCGTCTCGACGTACGCGCCGATCGAGGAGTCGGAGAAGTTCCGCATCGAGTACTGGGCTCTCGAGGAGGCCAAGCTCCAGCGGATGCCGAGGCCCAAGCCGCTCGCAACGCGGGTGGCGCTGGTGACGGGCGCGGGCAGCGGCATCGGCAAGGCGATCGCCGAGCGGCTGGTGGCCGAGGGTGCGTGCGTGGTGGTCGCGGACCTCAACGCGGAGAACGCGGCCGACGTCGCCTCGGCGCTGGGCGGTCCCGACAAGGCCGTGGCCGTCACCGTCGATGTGACGTCCGAAGAGCAGATCGCCGAGGCGTTCAAGGCGGCGGTACTCGCCTTCGGCGGAGTCGACCTGGTGGTCAACAACGCCGGCATTTCCATCTCCAAGCCCCTGCTGGAGACCTCGGTCCGCGACTGGGACCTCCAGCACGACATCATGGCCCGCGGTTCCTTCCTCGTCTCGCGCGAGGCGGCCCGGGTGATGATCGCCCAGGAGCTGGGCGGCGACGTCGTCTACATCGCGTCCAAGAACGCGGTCTTCGCCGGCCCGAACAACATCGCCTACTCCGCCACCAAGGCCGACCAGGCCCACCAAGTGCGCCTGCTCGCCGCCGAGTTGGGTGAGCACGGGATCCGGGTCAACGGCGTCAACCCCGACGGGGTGGTCCGCGGCTCGGGGATCTTCGCGGGCGGCTGGGGAGCGCAGCGGGCGGCGACGTACGGCATCGAGGAGGAGAAGCTGGGCGAGTTCTACGCCCAGCGGACGATCCTGAAGCGTGAGGTACTGCCGGAGCACGTCGCGAACGCGGTGTTCGCCCTGACGGGCGGGAACTTGACGCACACCACGGGGCTGCACGTCCCGGTCGACGCCGGCGTCGCCGCCGCGTTCCTTCGGTGACGCGGGTGACCGCTGTGAAGTCGTACGCCGCGGTCGACCTCGGCGCGTCCAGCGGACGCGTCATGGTCGGCCGTGTCGGTCCCGACACCCTGGAACTCACCGAGGCACTCCGCTTCCCGAACCGGCCGGTCCGGATCCCCGAGGGACTGCGCTGGGACATTCTTTCCCTGTACGCCGGTGTCCTCGACGGTCTGCGGGCGGCCGGGCAGGTCGACTCGGTAGGCATCGACAGCTGGGCCGTGGACTACGGCCTGCTGGACGCGGACCGGGCGCTGCTCGGCAACCCGGTGCACTACCGCGACGCGCGGACGGAGGGTGTCGCCGAGAAGGTGTGGGCGACCGTGCCCGCCGCCGAACTGTACGCGGCGACCGGACTCCAGTACGCGCCCTTCAACACGCTGTACCAGCTGACGGCGGCACGGTCGACGCCGCAACTCGCCTCCGCCGAACGCCTGTTGCTCGTCCCCGATCTGCTGACGTACTGGCTCACGGGCGAGGAGGGCACCGAGCTCACCAACGCCTCGACCACCCAGTTGATCGACCCGCGTACAGGCAACTGGTCGTACGACATCGCCGAGCGGCTCGGCATCGACCTGAAGCTCTTCGCGCCGCTGCGCCGCCCCGGCGACCCGGCGGGGCTGCTCAGGCCGCATGTACTGGCGGAGACCGGGCTGTCCGGCCCGGTCCCGGTGACCACGGTCGGTTCGCACGACACCGCCTCGGCGGTGGCAGCCGTGCCCGCCACCGGGGAGCGGTTCGCGTACATCTGCACCGGCACCTGGTCCTTGGCGGGCCTGGAGCTGGACGCGCCGGTGCTCACCGAGGCGAGCCGGGCGGCCAACTTCACCAATGAGCTGGGCCTCGACGGCACCGTCCGCTATCTGCGCAACATCATGGGGCTGTGGCTGCTCCAGGAGTGCGTACGCGCATGGGGGGATCCCGACCTGGGGGATCTGCTGTCGGCCGCCGCCGAGGTGACGCCGCTGCGGTCCGTCGTGGACGCCGGCGACGCAGGGTTCCTGGCGCCGGGCCGGATGCCCGCCCGGATCGCCGACGCCTGCCGGGAGTCGGGGCAGCCGGTGCCCGAGTCGCCCGCCGAGGTGACGCGCTGCATTCTCGACTCCCTCGCGCTCGCCCATCGCCGCGCGATCGGGTCGGCCCAGTCCCTCGCCGACCACCCGGTCGACGTCGTGCACATAGTCGGCGGCGGCGCCCGCAACGCCCTGCTGTGCCAGCTCACCGCCGACGCCTGCGGCCTGCCGGTCGTGGCGGGCCCCGCGGAGGCGGCCGCGCTCGGCAACGTCCTCGTCCAGGCCCGGGCGCACGGCCTGGTGGGCGACCGTACGTCGATGCGGCGACTCCTCGCTCATACTCAGCCGTTGAAGCGATACGAGCCCCGAGGTGACACGGCGGCGTGGCGCGCCGCCGGGGACCGGCTCGCCCCTCCGTGAGCGGGGAGCCCTGGTGGCGCGCGACCGACTCACCCGTCCGTGAGCGGGGACTCCCCTGGCACGCGCCCGCCGCGTACCCTGCACTCATCCGATGATCGAGAACAAGGAGCTGCGATGCGTGTCGCCCTGTTCCTGACCTGTGTCAACGACACGCTGTATCCGGACACCGGCCGCGCCGTGGTGAAACTGCTGACCAGGCTGGGCGTGGACGTCGATTTTCCGATGGCACAGACGTGTTGCGGGCAGGCGCACTACAACACCGGGTACCGCCATGAGGCCGAGCCGCTCGCCCGGCATTTCTCCGATGTATTCGGGGAGTACGAGGCGATCGTGACACCGTCCGGATCGTGCGGGGCCATGGTGCGGGAGCTGTATCCGCGCATGGGTGAGCGGGCGCGCGCCGAGGGTCGCGGCGACACGCTGGCCACGACGCTGGCTCCGGTCGTGCCGAAGACGTACGAGCTCACCGAGTTCCTGGTGGACGTGCTCGGCGTGACCGATGTCGGCGCGTACTACCCGCACACGGTGACCTACCACCCCACCTGTCACGGGCTGCGCAGCCTCGGCCTGGGCGACCGACCGCGCCGACTGCTCCAGGCCGTCAAGGGACTTGAGCTGCGCGAATTGCCCGGCGCCGACGAGTGCTGCGGCTTCGGCGGCACCTTCGCCGTCAAGAACTCCGATGTCTCCGCGGCGATGGGCGCCGACAAGGTGCGCAACGCCGAGTCGACGGGCGCCGATGTGCTGTGCGCGGCCGACAACTCCTGTCTGATGCATATCGGCGGCACGATGAGCCGCCTCAACACGGGCATGCGGCCCGTCCACATCGCGGAGATCCTGGCGAGCACGGAAACGGAAGAGGAGCCCTTGGTATGAGCGGGACCTTCGTCGGGATGCCGGCCTTCCCCGAAGCCGCGCACGAAGCGGTGCACAACGCCACCCTGCGCGGCAATCTGCGTCACGCCACCCACACGATCCGCAGCAAGCGCGCCAAGGCGGTCGCGGAGGTCTCCGACTGGGCCGCGCTGCGCGAGGCGGGCAAGCAGATCAAGGACCACACCCTCCGTCATCTCGAGCGCTACCTGGTCCAGTTGGAGGAGTCCGTCACCGCGGCCGGCGGCACCGTGCACTGGGCCGCCGACGCCGACGAGGCCAACCGGATCGTCGCCGACCTCGTGAAGGCGACGGGCGAGACGGAGGTCGTCAAGGTCAAGTCGATGGCGACACAGGAGATCGGTCTCAACGAGGCCCTTCTCGAAGAGGGCATCCACGCCTACGAGACCGATCTCGCCGAACTCATCGTCCAGTTGGGCAAGGACCGGCCGTCCCACATCCTCGTCCCGGCGATCCACCGCAACCGCGGCGAGATCCGGGACATCTTCGCCCGGGAGATGGGCGAGTGGGGCCGCCCGGCCCCCGCGGGTCTGACCGACACGCCCGCCGAGCTTGCCGAGGCCGCCCGGCTCCACCTGCGGGAGAAGTTCCTGCGGGCCAAGGTCGGCATCTCCGGCGCCAACTTCATGGTCGCCGAGACCGGCACCCTGGTCGTCGTCGAGTCGGAGGGCAACGGCCGGATGTGCCTGACGCTCCCCGAGACCCTGATCTCGGTCGTCGGCATCGAGAAGATCGTGCCGACCTGGCAGGACCTGGAGGTCTTCCTCCAGACCCTCCCGCGCTCCTCGACGGCCGAGCGCATGAACCCGTACACCTCGACCTGGACCGGCACCACGGACGAGGACGGACCCCGGACCTTCCACCTGGTCCTCCTCGACAACGGCCGCACCGACGCGCTCGCCGACGAGGTCGGCCGCCAGGCGCTGCGCTGCATCCGCTGCTCGGCGTGTCTCAATGTCTGCCCGGTGTACGAGCGGGCGGGCGGCCACGCGTACGGCTCGGTCTACCCGGGCCCGATCGGCGCCATCCTCAGCCCCCAACTCCGGGGCACACAGAGCGAGATCGACGCCTCCCTCCCGTACGCCTCCTCGCTCTGCGGCGCCTGCTACGAGGTCTGCCCGGTCGCGATCGACATCCCGGAAGTCCTCGTCCACTTGCGGGAACGGATTGCCGAGGGCGGACAGACGACGCGGGACGGCAACAAGGTCGTCCTCAAGCCCGCGAAGGGGCATGCCGCCGAGCGGGCGGCGATGCGCGCGGCCCGCTGGGCGTTCAGCCATCCCGGCGCGCTGCTGACCGGCCAGCGGCTCGCGTCACGGACGCGCCGCTTCCATCCGCGGACGCTGCCGGGCCCAGGCCGGGCGTGGAGTGCGAGCCGTGATCTGCCGGCGGTGCCCGCGGAGCCGTTCCGCGACTGGTGGCAGCGTGCGCAGGGCGGAAAGAAGGCGAACTCGAAGTGAGCAGCAGGGATCTGATCCTGGGCCGGGTGCGGCGCGCGATCGCGGACGTACGACAGGACGACACGCCGTACGAGCAGGCCATTGACCGCAGTTATCTGCGCGAGCACGGTGCGCGGAGTGTCGCGGAGACGGTGGATCTGCTCGCCGAGAACCTGGCGGACTATCGGGCGATCGTGCATCGCACCACCGACGACGAGCTGTCCGACTTGCTCATGCGGCTGCTCGCCGAGCGGGGCACGCGCACAGTCCTCGTCCCGCCGGAGCTGCCGCCGCACTGGCTCAAGGCCGTGGATGCGACGCGCGTACACGACCGAGCCCAGAGCACCCCGGCCGAACTGGACCGCGTCGACAGCGTCGTCACCGCCTGCACCGTGGCCATCGCCGAGACCGGCACCATCGTCCTGGGCGGCGGCCCCGACCAGGGCCGCCGCCGCATCACCCTCGTCCCCGACCACCACATCTGTGTCGTCCGCGTCCCCGACCAGGTGGTCTCCTCCGTGCCCCAGGCCCTGGAGCACCTCGACCCGACCCGACCGCTGACCTGGATCTCCGGGCCGTCGGCAACCAGTGACATCGAGCTGGACCGGGTCGAGGGGGTGCACGGTCCGCGCACCCTGGAGGTGGTGCTGGTGAGCGATCAGCCGAGAGCCGAGGCCACCTCGTAGGGACCGGACGGGAGCCGGTAGGAGGCGACTCCGTTCTCGAAGCCCAGGTACTCGACGCCGGGCACCTGGGCCAGAGGTGTTCTCCCGTCCCGGACGGTGGATGGGTCGGCGGTGGGAATCCGCAGGGTCGCGGTGCTGTTCGCGGGAACCACCGCCCGGTAGGTCAGGGTCCGGCTCTGTGAAACCTCCCACGCGCTGACGATCTCGCCGTACGGCGATTCGTGCGAGCCCGACACTCGCGTGATCTTCCCGGTGGGGTCGATGTGCGGCTGGAGGAAGAAGTGCTTGAACCCTGGGCGGGCCGGGTCCTTGGAGATCCCGGCCACACCCTCGTACAACCATTCGACGACGGCGCCGTAGGCGTAATGGTTGAAGGAATTCATCTCGACCGGGCCGAAGCCGTCCGCCTTCGAGTACGAGTTCCAGCGCTCCCAGACGGTGGTGGCACCGTTCTGCACCGAGAACAGCCATGAGGGCAACTCGTCCTGATGGAGCAGCTTGTACGCCAGGTCGTCGCGGCCTTCGTCGGTGAGGACCGGGGCGAGGACGTTCACCCCGAGGAAGCCCACGGACAGCGTGTTCTGCGCGTACTGCACCCGGGCGCTGTTCGGGTGGGCGCTCTTGTAGGCCGCGTCGTTCCCGATGTTCTCCGCGAGCAGCCTCAGGAGTTCGCGACGTTGTACCTGCGTGTCGTACAGGCCGAGTTTCAGGGCCCACAGCAGTGCGGTCTGGGAGTTGTCCTCGGTGGGGGCGGCGCCGCCCATCTCCGACGCCTTGCCGAGGCTGGAGCGCAGAACGAGGTTGCCCGAGGAGTCGGTGCCGAGGTACTTCGCGACGAACTTGCGCTTGATGTTCGCGAACAGCTCGTCGTACGCGCGGGCTTCGGTGTCGCGGCGGGTGGCGCGCGCCATGTCCGCCATGAGGCGGGTCGAGTGACCGTAGTAGACATCGCTCATCAGCTGGGAGCTGGTGTTCTGGAAGGCCAGCCAGTCGCCGAACACCGAGCCCTGACCCGCGTACGAGTCGCCCGACTTGCCGTGGATCCAGTCGATGTACTTGGCCATGGCCGCCCAGCTGCGGTCGATGACACTGGTGTCGCCGGACATCTGCCAGATGGTCCACGGCAGGATGACGCCCACGTCGGACCAGCCGCTCTCCGGGGCCGGGAAGGCGAACCGGGAACCGGGCGCGATGCAGGTGAACTGGGCGCCGTCGACGCCGTACGTCTTCTGCGACTCGATCAGCGTGTCCTGGAAGTGGCTGAGGAAGTTGACCGCGTCGCCGTTGTAGAGGCCGGTGTTGCAGAACACCTGGGTGTCGCCGGTCCAGCCCTGGCGCTCGTCGCGCTGCGGGCAGTCGGTGGGCACCCACAGGTAGTTGCCGCGCTGGCCCCAACGGACGTTGCTGAACAGCTGGTCGACAAGCGCGTTGTCGGTCGTGACGGTGCCGATGTCGCGGATCGCGGACGTGGCGACCTTCCCGGTGACGCCGGAGACCGAGACGGTGGTGTCGGGCGTGGCTATCGTCACCTGGACGTAGCGGAAGCCGTAGAAGGTCAGCGAGTCCTGGTGCGTCTCGCCGTGCTCCGCTCCCTTGAGGGTGTAGGTGCTGGTCGCCTTGGCGGTGCGCAGGTTGGCCAGGTAGACCGAACCCTTCGGCCCGTCAGCGCCCTCGCTGTCGTCGTTGAGCATCTCACCGAAGCGGAACACGACTTCGGCTCCGGCGGGGCCCTTCAGGGTGTAGCGGGGGACACCGACCATGTTCTGCCCCAGGTCGAAGACCGCGGTGTCCCCGGTGCGCAGGGTCACGGCCGCCTTCGCCGCCTTCTTCGGGTCGGTGACCGACCTGCCGGGATCGGCGACGATGTGGCCCTTGCCGTTCGGGCTGGTGGACTGGCCGGCGACCTGGTTGTAGACGGTGACGACCTCGGGACGGCGGTCCCACTGCTCCATCAGCCGGGCGGTCTCACCGGGGTAGGCGATGAGCCTCGCGTCGGGGAACTTGGCGCTGAAGCCGCTTTCCGTGACCTCCGCCCAGCCGGAGTCGTCGAAGCCGCTCGCCGACCAGCCGGGCAGTTCCCTGCGGGCGTCGTAGGTCTGCCCGTCGTAGATGTCGTCCTCGCGGTAGGGGCCGGTGTCCGTGGCCCGCCACGCGGCACCGGGTTCGGTGACCAGGGACTGGGAGGTCCCGTCGGCGTACCGGATCAGCAGCTTGGCCTTCAGAGCGAGGGGATTGCCGTCCTTCGCGTAGTACTTGCTGTCGTCCAGTCCCGGGATGCCCGTCGCCGCCTCGCTGATCCGGGAGTTGTACCAGCCGTTGCCGAGCACCGCCGCGAGCGTCACCCGCCGCTCCCGCGCGACCAGCTCCGTGACGTCGTACGTCATGTAGTTGACGGTGGTGTCGTAGTTGCTCCAGCCCGGGGTGAGCAGCTCATACGTACTGCGCTCGCCCTGCGGCACCGAGACACGGTGGCCGTTGACGTAGGCGTCGTACACGCCCAGGGCCGATATGTAGAGCCGGGCCTCGCGGACCCGCCCCTCGAGCACGGTCTGCCGCCGGAGCAGCGGCGCCCCCGCGCTGTTCGGGGCCTTGCCCGCCATGCTGATCCAGGTCGCGCCGTCCCAGCCCGACACGCCGTCGGTGCTGCGCAGACCGGTCTCGAAGTGGGCGGGCGGCGCGCCGGTGACGGCGCGGCCGTCCTCGTCCCACGCGGTCACGGTCCAGAAGTAGCGCGTCGAGTCGCGCAGCCGTATGCCGTCGTAGCGCACCGCCACCGAGTCCGCCGACTCGACACGGCCGCTGTTCCACACATCCGCGCGGGCCCGGGTCAGGCGCTCGGGCGAAGTGGCCACCAGGATCTGATACGCCGTCTGGCGCCGGCCGCGGGCCCGGGACGCCATGCGCCAGCCGAAGCGTGGCTCGTCGGTGTCCACGCCGAGTGGGTTCTTGCGGTGTTCCACCGTCAGCCCCGACAGGGAGGTCCGGTCGGAGGCCGGCGCGGCCCATGCCGTACCTCCCGTGCCGACCCCTCCGGCCATCGCCACGACTCCGGCACCCAGCGCGGTGGTGAGCACCGTTCTGCGCCGGACGTTGCCCGTTCCTTCGTTGTGTGTCGCCTCGTTCACGCCGTCATCCCTTCGGCTTCGGAGGAAGCAAGTTGTAACGTTTCACTTCGATTGGCTGCGAAGGTAGTGGCGGCTGAGGCGCATGTCCACCACTCCAACGACGCGACTATCAGACAGAATTCAACAGAACTGACCGCCAAGCGCTGCCGTAAGGTGATCGAGACCCATGCATCGCTCAAGCCGAATTGAAACTTTTCAAAACCGGAATCGGCGGTTCATACACAGGGGGACGCAGCCGGTGAGCGGGTATCGGGCGGCCCGGCTAGCGTGAGGGGATGATCCGGTTCGAGCAGGTCACCAAGCGCTACCCGGACGGCACCACCGCCGTGGACGGCCTCTCCTTCGAGGTCGCCGAGGGCGAACTCGTCACGCTCGTCGGCCCGTCGGGCTGCGGCAAGACGACGACCATGATGATGGTGAACCGGCTGATCGAGCCGACCGCGGGCCGGATCTTCGTGGACGGCGACGACATCGCCACGATCGACCCCGTGCTGCTGCGACGGCGCATCGGATACGTCATCCAGCAGGTCGGGCTGTTCCCGCACCGGACGGTGCTCGACAACACGGCGACCGTACCGACGCTCGTCGGCTGGAAGAAGGCGAAGGCACGGGCGCGCGCCGCCGAACTGCTCGATCTGGTGGGCCTGGACCCGAAGACGTACGGATCGCGCTATCCGCAGCAGCTGTCGGGCGGTCAGCGCCAGCGCGTCGGCGTGGCGCGAGCACTGGCCGCCGACCCGCCCGTACTGCTGATGGACGAGCCGTTCGGGGCCGTCGACCCGGTGGTGCGGGAGCAGTTGCAGGACGAGTTCCTGCGGATGCAGGAGGCCGTGCGCAAGACGGTGCTGCTGGTCACCCATGACATCGAGGAGGCGGTGCGGCTCGGCGACCGGATCGCCGTGTACGGGCAGGGGCGCATCGAGCAGTTCGACACGCCCGGGGCGGTCCTCGGCACGCCCGCCACGCCGTATGTCGCCGAGTTCGTGGGCGCGGACCGCGGTCTGAAGCGGCTGTCGGTCACCGCGATCGAGGTCGACGATCTGGAGCAGCCGCCGATCGCGCGCCTGGACGAGCCCGCCGCGCAGGCCACCGCCCGGCTGGACGCCGAGGGCGCCCGCTGGGCCGTCGTGCTCGATGCCGACGGCGATCTGCACGGGTGGGTCGGCGTCGACGACCTCGCGGCGGGCGGTACGGTCGGCGACCTCGCCCACCGCATGAACTCCTGGGTTCCGGTGGGCGCCCCGCTGAAGCAGGCCTTCGGTGTGCTGCTCCAGCACGACGCGGGCTGGGTCGCCGTGCTGGAGGGGGCGCGTTTCCTCGGCGTCCTGACCCCGGCGAAGTTGCACGAGGCGTTGCGGCGGTCGGTGGACGCGGACGCCCTCGGCGTGTCGCGCGGTCAGGTGGACTTCGACTCGGTGGCGGACGCCTGAACCGTGGACCGGGTGGTGCGCTCCGACCGGTTCGAGCGGTCGAGGACATGCTCGGCAGTTGAAGCAGCCATCCCGCGTTCTGTCCTGCAGAACAGCAGGGCCTCTCGGCGCGTGGACTTTCACCTCCCACCCGGCATACAGAGCACCACTGACACACCCCAGGACCTCACTTCAGCAGGCCCTTGTCCTTCAGATAGGTCCGGGCCACGTCCTCCGGCAGCCGTCGCCAGCTGTCCACCTGTTGGTTCATGGACGCCAAGTCGGCGGTCGTGAGTACGTCGTTGAGCTTGCCGAGCGCCTTGGTGACGCCCTCGCTGCCGGCGCGGGAGCGGTTGACGACCGGCACGATGTAGTCGGCGTTCTGCAGATGCCGGTCGTCGGCGAGCAGGACGAGCCCGAAGTCGTCCAGCGTCGCGTCCGTCGTGGTGGTCAGCACCATCTGGTCCTGGCCGTTCTGCACGGCCCGCTTCGCCTGGGTGGTGCCGACGCCCTTCGGGTCGACGGCGGTGATGTCGATGCCGTACGTCTTCTTCAACCCGGGTTCGCAGTACGGCCGTTGCACACATTCGTCGCCCGCCGCGAGCCGCACCTTCAGACCGGACCTGCCGAGGTCGCTGAGCGTCTTGAGGTGATACCGGCGCGCGTACGCCTCGGTCACGGCGAAGGCGTTCTGGTCGACGGCACTGCCGGGGGCGAGGACGGTGAGGCCGCGAGGCGTGGCCAGCTTGCGCAGCGCGGCCATCGTCGCGTCCAGGTCGGGTGAGCCGGCGGGGGGTGCGTCGGGGCCGTCGGTCTTGGCGTTCAGCCAGTCCGCGAAGGTGGCCGCGTACTCGGGGACGACATCGATCTGGCCGGATTCCAGGGCCGGTTCGTACAGTTCGCGGTTGGCGACGGTGAGCAGGGACGTCTTGTAGCCGGCCTGGTTCAGCAGCAGCGCGTACATCTGGGCGAGCAGGTCGCTCTCGGTGAAGCCGGCCGAACCGATGGTCAGGTGCTTGCTGTCGCCGGGCGACGCGGTGACCGCGCCCCGGGTCTCCAGGGAGGGGCCGGTGGTGCAAGCGCTCACGAGGACCAAGGACACCAGTGTGATGCGTCGCCTCACCGCGAGCCCCTCGCCCAGTGCGGCGCCAGCCGCTCGGCGAACTCGAAGATCCCCTCGACGATCAGCGCGAACACGGCGACCAGGACGGCACCGGCGACGACCTGCGGCGTACTTGCCAGATTGAAGCCCGCCGTGATGATCCGGCCGAGCCCTCCGCCGCCGGCGAGCGCGGCGATGGTGGCGGTCGCCACGAGCTGTACGGCGGCGATCCGCACCCCGTTCAGGACCATCGGGAGCGAAAGGGGCAATTCAGCGTGAAACAACATCTGTCGCCCGGTCATCCCCATCCCGCGCGCCGCCCGCACCACATCGCGGTCGACCTCGCGCATCCCGACGTAGGCGTTGGTGAGCAGGGGCGGCACGGCGAACAGGACGAGCGCGACGACGGTCGGTCCCTCGCCCCACTTCCCGATCGGGGTGAGCAGCAGAAGCACCAGCACGGCGAAGGTGGGTACCGCCCGGCCGACGTTGGAGATGTTGACCGCCAGCGCGCCGCCCTTGCCGAGGTGGCCCAGGACAAGCGCGACGGGCAGCGCGATCAGACAGCTGATGACCAGGCAGACCACGGTCAGCACGAGATGCTGGGCGAGGCGGTGCCAGATGCCGTCGTCACCCGACCAGTGCGCGGAGTCGGTGAGCCAGTCCCAGGCCTCGGTCAGGGTGTTCATCCGCGGGCCGCTCTGGTCCAGGGGGTGATGAGCCGCTGCACACCCAGCAGGAGGACGTCGGCGGCGACGGCGATGACGACGCACAGCACGGACGCGGTGAGGACCTGGGCCTTGAAGTAGGTGTTCATGCCCGCGTAGATGAGGTTGCCGAGCCCTCCGAAGCCGACGATCGCGCCGACCGTGACCAGCGACACGGCCGAGACGGTGGCGATCCGCAGCCCGGCCATGGCAGCCGGCACGGCGAGCGGCAGTTCCACGGTGAGCAAGAGGCGGATGGGCCCGTATCCCATACCGCGCGCGGCCTGCCGGGTCTCCTCGGGGACGGCGCGCAGGCCCGCGAGGATGTTCCGTACCAGGAGGGTCAGCGAGTAGAGGACGAGGCCCGCGACAACCAGCGCGGCCGACAGTCCGTAGAGGGGCAGGAGCAGCGAGAACATCGCCAGCGACGGGATGGTGTACAGGATCGTGGTGACGCCGAGGACGGGTCCCGCGGCCCAGCCCCAGCGGCGGGCGAGTACCGCGAGCGGCACCGCGAGGACGAGCCCGATGAGCACGGAGACCGCGGTCAGCTCGAGGTGTTGGACCACCGCGTCGAGGAGGATCTGGCGGCGGGTGCTCAGATACTCACCGCAGATCCATTCGTTGCGCGCGAGGCAGTCGTCCGGGGGCGCGGTCACGCGTCCATTCCATCGGGGGCGGGCAGGGGTCGGCGCGTTCTGGTGACCCGTACGGGGTGGTGCTGAGTACACCCCGGAATACGGGTTCTGTGCCCCATGTGGTCCCGCCTCTGTCTCCGTAGCTTCGTTGGCATGGCACAGGGCGTGCCGGACGGAGAGTGATGACGATGTTTCGCCGAGCGCGACGTACGCACGAATCGGGACCCGCCCCGGAGGCTCTGCGGCTGGTCAAGGTGAGCAAGACGTTCGGGGTCGAGGAGAGTGCCGTGACCGCCCTGGACGGGGTGACCCTCAGCCTGGCGCGGGGCACGTTCACCGCGGTGATGGGGCCCTCCGGGTCCGGCAAGTCCACGCTGCTGCAGTGCGCGGCGGGACTGGACCGGCCGGACAGCGGCATCGTGATGGTGGACGGCGCGGAGATGACGGGCGGTGGCGAGGCCGAGCTGACGAAGTTCCGGCGCAGTCGGATCGGCTTCGTGTTCCAGCAGTACAACCTGCTGCCGACACTGACCGTCGCCCAGAACACGGTCCTGCCGCTCAGGCTCGCCCGTCGGCGCGTCGACCGTGCGCGAGCCGGGGAGATCCTGACGGCCGTCGGTCTCGGCGACCGGCTCGGCCATCTGCCCGACCAGCTCTCCGGAGGACAGCGGCAGCGCGTGGCGATCGCCCGTGCGCTGGTCACCGAGCCTCGGGTGATCTTCGCGGACGAGCCGACCGGCGCGCTGGACACACGCAGTGCGCGGGATGTGCTGCGTCTGCTCCAGGAGGCGGTACGGGTGCACGGCAGGACCGTGGTCATGGTGACGCACGACCCGGTCGCCGCCTCGTACGCCGACTCCGTCGTGTTCCTCGCGGACGGACGGCTGGCGGGCGAGTTGCACGCGCCGACGGTGGACGCCGTGGCCGAGCGCCTGGCGCACCTGGGCGACGACGCATTGATGGGGGCGTGAGTCATGTTTGCTCTCGCCCTGCGCTCGATTCGCAAGCGCCCCGGGCGCTTCGCGGCGACCCTGCTGTCCGCGTTCCTCGGCGCGGCGATCATCATGATGTTCAACTCGATGCACGACACGGCCGGGCAGCCGGGCGTCGACTCGGTGAGTGCGGAGTCGCTGTCCACCGCGGCGGGCGTCGTCGGCGGTTACGGCACCCTGCTGGTGTTCTTCGCGGTCGCCTCGACGCTGACGGTGAATGTCCGTCAACGGAGTGCGGAGATCGAGCTGTTGCGCTGCTCGGGGGCGACTCCTGCGCAGATCAAGCGCATGGTCGTCGGCGAATCCGTGGCGATCGCGCTGGTGGGCGCGGTGCTGGCGATCGGTCCGGCGATGCTCGGCGGGCGGGCCCTGCTGGACGTCTTCCAGGACAGCGGCCAGGTGCGGCGGTCCGTGGACTACTCCTTCGGCCCCATCGCCCTCCTGTCGGGCATCGACATCACAGTGCTCGCCGCGGCGGGCGCGGCGTTCCTGGCGGTGCGGCGGGCGACGCGGAGTCGTCGGCCCCGGGGCGGCGCACGGAAGTTCCTCGCGTACGCGGCCCTGGCCGTGGGCGTCGCGGCCGTCTGCTCCACGTTCGCCTTCTCCGCGCGGGACGCCGCCCTGATGGCGCCTCCCGCGTACGGCGCGATCCTGCTTTCGGTGGGCTTCGCGCTACTGTCCCCGCGGCTGCTGAAGGGGCTGCTCGACCGGCTCCCGCTGTCGGGGCCGAGCGGCTATCTGGCCGTACGGAACATGCGCCGGCGCGCCGACGAACTGTCCGGTGTCCTGATGCCGCTGATCCTGTTCACCTGCATGGCGACGGCGACGCTGTACATGCAGGCGGTGGAGAACGACGCGATCGATGCCTCGGGCGTGCCGAAGTCCGTCGACGCCAAGAACCTGGAGACCCTCAACCTCGTGGTCGTCGGCGTCATCGTGGTCTTCTCCTGCATCATGCTGATCAACTCCCTGTACGCGGCGACGACTTACCGCGGCCGGGAGTTCGGGCAGCAGCGGCTGGCCGGTGCGACACCGGGCCAGGTGCTCTCCATGATCGGCGCCGAAGGCGTGATCCTGACGGTGACAGGGGTCTTCTTCGGCACCCTGGCCGGGCTCGCGGGAATCCTCCCGTTCACCGTGGTCCGTACGGACGCGACATGGCCGGGCCAGGGCCTGGGCATCTGGATCGCCATCGTCGCGGTGGCGGCGGCGGTGACGCTGGGGACCAGCCTGATCACGGCCCGGCGCGCCCTGCGCACGCCCGCGGTGGCGGCGGTGACACTCGCCGCGTGACCGGATGCTCGATCCGGGGAGGGGCGCCCGCCCGAGCGGGTGCCCCTCCGCCACGCGTTGGCACGCTCCCCGTCGAGTGGCGACGATGTACTCGAAGGACGCGGCCCGATCCCGGAGGGGACGATGAACCACGACGCCAACGAACCGGACCGGATCGTCGAGCTGCGGGAAGAAATAGACCAGTTGAAGGAAGCCGTCACTTCGCACGCCGTCGTGGACCAGGCGATCGGCATGATGGTCGCCCTCGGGCGGGTGACACCCGATCAAGGGTGGGCCGTTCTGCGGGAGGTGTCCCAGCACACGAACATCAAGCTGCGCACCATCGCGGAGATGATCATTGTCTGGGGCCAGAAAGGAGATCTGTCGCCCGATATCTGCGCGGTCCTCGAGGATACGCTCGACAAATACGGGCCCGCCCAGATCCCGGATCCTCCGTCCACTCCGTGACCCGAAACGTGTTTGGATCGGGTCCGCCCCGGTAGTCCGAAGAAAGGCGAGAACCTGGCCAACCATTCCCGGGAGGGTTCGGCAGTGAGCTCGCCGCCTGGCCGCCCGGCACGAGGAGACTCGACCGGGCGGCCAGGTAGCCGTAGCCGTCCGCTCCGGGAGTCATGCCGCATCGGCGAGCACCTGCTCGCGCAGCGTGGCGCAGCAGTTGCTGATCAGACGGGACACGTGCATCTGCGAGATGCCGAGCTCCTCAGCGATGAGGCTCTGTGTCATGCCGCCGAAGAAGCGCAGGTAGAGGATGGTGCGCTCGCGCTCGGGCAGCGCGCTCAGCGCGGGCTTCACGGCCTCGCGGTCGACGACCAGGTCGAAGCCGACGTCGAGCTCGCCGAGAGCGTCCGCCAGGGCATATCCGTCCTCGCTGCCCGGCAGCTCGGCGTCCAGCGAGAGGGCGGCGAAGCTGTCCAAGGCTTCCAAGGCGATGCGTACGTCGTCCTCGCCGAGGTTCGCGCACTCGGCGATCTCGGCGACGGTGGGCTGTCGGCCCTGGATCGTCTGGGACAGTTCCTTCAGCGCGGCGCGCACCCGGGTGCGCAGGTCCTGGACGCGGCGCGGCACGTGCAGGATCCACATGTGGTCACGGAAGTGACGCTTGATCTCGCCCGTGATCGTCGGGATCGCGTAGCTCTCGAACGCGTTGCCCAGGGCCGGGTCGTACCGGTCGACGGCCTTGACCAGGCCGAGGGCCGCCACCTGGTTCAGGTCCTCGATGGATTCGCCCCTGCCGCGGTACCGGCCCGCGATGCGTTCCGCCATGGGGAGCCAGGAGCGGACGATCTCGTCGCGCAGCGTCTGCCGCTCGGGTCCGTCGGGCAGATCGTGGAATCGGACGAAGGCGGCCGCGGTGTCCGGGGCGTCGTCGTGGGGATGTTGCTTCGTTCTGACCGTGGCGGGCATGGTGCTCACAACTCCCTCTTGGGGTGTTGAGTGGACAGTCACCATGGGAGTGCGCGCACACGGACCGCTCCGAGACACCCGCAGCCGGCATACCGACTCCCACGGAGGTGCCTGCTGTCCGAAGCACTAGAATTCAAATTCCCCGATTCAACGCACGCAAACAAATTCGTGAATTATGTGACACCCGGCAATCGACCGGTCCTGGAGTGTGACGGATTTCCTTTTGGCACTCGAATCAGGAAAGACACCCTCAATCGAATGATGGTGCCGACCGCAGGGCAACCGCTCTTCGTATCACCGGGATCATGCCGTTGACCAGGCAATCCGTTCAGGTGTTCAGGTTGCGTTCAGGCCTGCCGCCGCCCTTGGCAACTCCTGCACCAGAGGCCCCCAAGCGATGGCAAAGACCCCTGTGGCAATGCCAGTTCGTCATGTCATCGTGCGGGGCATGAGCACAGAGCACCTCACCCGTCACCGCCGCGTCACCGGCCTCTCCGCAATTGCCCTGGCGAGCAAGGTTCCGGAAGCCACCGTCTATTTCTGGGTGATCAAGGTGCTGACCACCGGCATGGGTGAGACGGCCTCCGATTTCCTGGCCCAGCGGCTCGGGCCCATCCCCGCCGTCGGTCTCGGCGGGCTGGCCCTCGCGGCCTCACTGGCGCTCCAACTCACCGTCCGCCGCTACGTCGCCTGGATCTACTGGACGGCGATCGTCATGGTCAGCGTGTTCGGCACGATGGCCGCCGACGTCCTGCACGTGGGTCTCGGTGTCCCGTACACGATCTCGACCCCGCTCTTCATGGTCGCGCTCGCCGCCGTGTTCGCCGTCTGGTACGCGAGCGAACGGACGCTGTCCATCCACAGCATCCGCACCCGCCGCCGCGAGATCTTCTACTGGGCCACCGTGCTGGCCACCTTTGCGCTCGGCACCGCCGCCGGGGACCTCTCGGCCACGATCGGCCTCGGCTACCTGGGCTCGGCCGTCCTGTACGCCGTCGCCATCGCCGTCCCGGCCGTCCTGCACCGCCGGCGCGCCCTCAACGCGGTCGCCGCCTTCTGGTCCGCGTATGTCATCACCCGCCCGCTCGGCGCCTCGGTCGCCGACTGGATGGCGCTCGGCCACTCCCGCGGCGGCCTCGCCCTGGGACTGGGGCCCGTCACCCTCTCCTGGACCGTCGCCATCGTCGGGTTCGTCGGTTATCTGGCCGTGTCACGCGGCGATGTCCAGGACGTCCCGCAGTAGGTGCACGCTCACTTCGGCACGGACGGTCGGTGCGGACCCGCAGACCAGCCGGCGAGGCCATGCGACCCGATCACGACACCCCATGCAAGATCAAAACGGCGACCGTTTAGCATATGAGCACCGCCTAGCTCGAAAGATAAACTTGTGACTGTCAACGACGACTCGTTCACCAACTGGAAGAACCGCGAGGAGATCGCGGAGTCGATGATCCCCCTCATCGGGAAGCTGCACCGGGAACGGGACGTCACGATCCTGCTTCACAGCCGCTCCCTGGTGAACAAGTCGGTGGTCAGCATCCTCAAGACGCACCGATTCGCCCGGCAGATCGCCGGTGAGGAGCTCTCGGTCACCGAGACGCTGCCGTTCCTGCAAGCTCTCACCGCGCTCGATCTCGGCCCCTCCCAGATCGACATCGGCATGCTCGCCGCGACGTACCGGACGGACGACCGCGGCCTCTCGGTCGAGGAGTTCACCGCCGGGGCCGTCGCCGGAGCCACCGGCGCCAACAAGATCGAGTGCCGGGAGCCGCGCGACGTCGTTCTCTACGGGTTCGGCCGCATCGGTCGTCTCGTCGCCCGCCTGCTCATCGAGAAGTCCGGCTCCGGCAACGGCCTGCGGCTGCGCGCCATCGTCGTCCGCCAGGGGGGCGAGCAGGACATCGTCAAGCGCGCCTCACTGCTGCGCCGCGACTCGATCCACGGCCAGTTCCAGGGCACGATCACCGTCGACGAGGCGAACAGCACGATCATCGCCAACGGCAACGAGATCAAGGTGATCTACGCGGGCGACCCGTCGGAGGTCGACTACACGGCGTACGACATCAAGAACGCCATCCTCATCGACAACACCGGCAAGTGGCGCGACCGCGAGGGCCTGTCCCAGCACCTGCGTCCCGGCATCGACAAGGTCGTCCTGACCGCGCCGGGCAAGGGTGACGTCCCGAACATCGTGCACGGCGTCAACCACGACACGATCAAGCCGGACGAGCAGATCCTCTCCTGCGCCTCCTGCACCACCAACGCGATCGTCCCGCCGCTGAAGGCGATGGCGGACGAGTACGGCGTCCTGCGTGGCCACGTGGAGACCGTCCACTCGTTCACCAACGACCAGAACCTGCTGGACAATTACCACAAGGCCGACCGCCGCGGCCGCTCGGCGCCGCTCAACATGGTCATCACCGAGACCGGTGCCGCTTCCGCCGTCGCCAAGGCGCTGCCGGACCTCAAGGCACCGATCACCGGCAGCTCGATCCGCGTCCCGGTGCCGGACGTCTCGATCGCGATCCTCAGCCTGCGGCTCGGCCGCGAGACCACTCGCGACGAGGTCCTGGACTACCTCCGCGACGTGTCGCTGACCTCGCCGCTCAAGCGCCAGATCGACTTCACCACCGCCCCCGACGCGGTCTCCAGCGACTTCATCGGCTCGCGCCACTCCTCGATCGTCGACGCCGGCGCCACCAAGGTCGACGGGGACAACGCGATTCTGTACCTGTGGTACGACAACGAGTTCGGCTACTCCTGCCAGGTCATCCGCGTCGTCCAGCACGTCTCCGGGGTGGAGTACCCGACGTACCCGAGCCCGGCGGTCTGAACCGGCGGTCTGAACCCGGCGGACCGACCGGTCCCGTGTCCGGTCGGGCGGGGCGTGCGAGGCGGGCGATGAGAGGGCGACCGATCCCGATCGGCATCCGGTTGCCCTCCCGCCGAACGCCCAGCCCGTCGGCCTGGCGGAACCCGTCGCACGGTGCCGGTTCGTACGCCCCCGGCCCGTATCGCCTGCTTTCGGGTCGTCAGGGGGCTTACGGTTCACCGGAGTCAGGGGGCTACGGTTCGCCGGAGTGAGAGGTCTTCCGGTTCGCCGGAGCCAGGGATCGCAGGCGTCCTGCCGGCCGCACGCGCCGCAGACGACCAGGCGCAGGGCCCGGTCGCTGAAGTGCTCGACGGTGGCGTACGGGCGGAGCCGGTCACCGCTCACGCCGCATCGCGGACCGACCGCGAACAGGCCGGGGCAGTCGAAGTCGGCGACAGCCGCGGAGCCTTCACGGCTGTCACCCCCAACGGCGGGCGTGGATGCGGCGGTTGACCACAGGCGCATGATCATGGCTGCCACAGCGTCCGTCATACGGTCCGTGCCCTCCGCGAGGCACACGGCGAGGAAGCCGGTCGCTCGTCCTGCCGCCGATACGAAAACGGGGCGGGCACGCTCTCCCGGTGCGGCATGGGGAGACGCCATTGCGCACGCTTACGAACACTGGCCCGTGGGAAGCCGGTTGAAGGGGCGTCAGCGCGTCGGCACGACGCGTAAACAACCGAACGCGCCCCCTCCCCCACCCCGCGCGATCCTCTCGACGTCGCGCCGAAGGCGGACGAGGTCGAGATCCCACGGACCGAGGGCGTCCAGGCCGACCCGTGCGGGCCGGCCTGGACGTCGTGATCAGACGAGGTCGAACCGGTCCAGGTTCATGACCTTGTCCCACGCAGCGACGAAGTCCTTCACGAACTTCTCCTTCGCGTCGTCGCTCGCGTAGACCTCCGCGAGTGCGCGCAGCTCGGAGTTCGAGCCGAAGACGAGGTCGGCACGAGTGCCGGTCCACTTGACTTCGCCGGTGGCGTCGTCGCGGCCCTCGAAAGTGTTCTGGTCCTCCGAGGTCGCCTTCCACGTCGTGCCCAGGTCGAGCAAGTTGACGAAGAAGTCGTTCGTCAGCTTGCCCGGAGTGCCGGTGAGGACACCGAGCGACGTCTGCTGGTGGTTGGCACCCAGGACGCGCAGGCCACCGACCAGGACGGTCAGCTCGGGGGCGCTCAGGCTCAGCAGGTTCGCCCTGTCGAGCAGCAGGTACTCGGCCGGGAGGCGGTTGCCCTTGCCCTGGTAGTTGCGGAAGCCGTCGGCGGTGGGCTCCAGCGCGGCGAAGGACTCCGCGTCGGTGTGCTCCTCCGTGGCGTCCACACGGCCCGGCGCGAACGGCACCTCGACGTCGTAACCGGCGTCCTTGGCGGCCTTCTGCACGGCGGCGGCACCACCGAGGACGATCAGGTCGGCGAGGGAGACCTTCTTGGCGCCGGAGTTGAACTCCGCCTGGATGCCCTCGAGGACACGCAGCACCTGCGCCAGCTCGTCGGGCTCGTTGACCTCCCACCCGGCCTGCGGCTGCAGTCGGATGCGGGCGCCGTTGGCACCACCGCGCTTGTCGCTGGTGCGGAACGTGGAGGCCGAGGCCCACGCAGTGGACACCAGCTGCGAGACGGTCAGGCCCGAGTCGAGCAGCTTGACCTTGAGGGCCGCGACGTCGGCGGCGTCGACGGGCTCACCCTCGGCCTCCGGCAGCGGGTCCTGCCACAGCAGCGTCTCCTCCGGGACCTCAGCGCCGAGGTACAGCGACTTCGGGCCCATGTCACGGTGGGTCAGCTTGTACCAGGCGCGGGCGAAGGCGTCCGCGAACTCCTCGGGGTTCTCGTAGAAGCGACGCGAGATCTGCTCGTAGACCGGGTCGAACTTCAGCGAGAGGTCCGTGGTGAGCATCGTCGGGAGCTTCTTCTTCGACGGGTCGTGCGCGTCGGGGATGATCGCCTCGGCGTTCTTCGCCACCCACTGGTGGGCACCGGCCGGGCTCGCCGACAGCTCGTACTCGTACTCGAAGAGGTTCTTGAAGAACCCGTTGCTCCACTGGGTCGGGGTGGCCGTCCAGGTGACCTCGAGGCCACTGGTGATCGCGTCGCCGCCCTTGCCGGTGCCGTACGTGCTCTTCCAGCCGAGGCCCTGGGCCTCGATCGGGGCGGCCTCGGGGTCGGCGCCGACGTGGTCCGCCGGGCCCGCACCGTGGGTCTTGCCGAAGGTGTGACCGCCCGCGATCAGGGCGACCGTCTCCTCGTCGTTCATCGCCATGCGGCGGAAGGTCTCGCGGATGTCACGGGCCGCGGCGATCGGGTCCGGGTTGCCGTTCGGGCCCTCCGGGTTGACGTAGATGAGGCCCATCTGGACCGCGCCGAGCGGGTTCTCCAGCTCACGGTCGCCGGTGTAGCGCTGGTCGTCGAGCCAGGTGGTCTCGGGACCCCAGTAGACGTCCTCCTCCGACTCCCAGACGTCCTCACGGCCACCGCCGAAGCCGAAGGTCTTGAAGCCCATCGACTCCAGGGCGACGTTGCCGGCGAGAATCATGAGGTCGGCCCACGACAGGCTCTTGCCGTACTTCTTCTTGACCGGCCACAGCAGACGGCGGGCCTTGTCGAGGTTGCCGTTGTCCGGCCAGCTGTTGAGCGGGGCGAAGCGCTGCTGACCGGCACCGGCGCCGCCACGGCCGTCGCTGATGCGGTAGGTGCCCGCGCTGTGCCAGGCCATGCGGATCATGAACGGGCCGTAGTGACCGAAGTCGGCCGGCCACCAGTCCTTCGAATCCGTCAGGACATCACCGATGTCCCGTTTCACGGCCGCGAGGTCGAGGCCCTTGAACGCCTCGGCATAGTCGAACTCCTCACCGAGAGGGTTGGCCACGGCGGGGTTCTTGGCAAGGATCTTCAGGTTCAGCCGCTCCGGCCACCACTGGCGGTTTCCGCCGCCCTGGGTGGGGTGCGCGGCGCGCCCGTGCGCGACCGGGCAGCCACCCGTCTCCTCCAGCTTGGGGTCTGTGACGATCGCGTCGTGGTTCTCAGTCATGGGAATCCTTCCGGACGGGGCGGATCTCGGTGCTCAGGAACTGCGGGCAGTGGAACAGTCGGGGCGCACGCCCCGGAGTGCGTGGAGGGGCCTCACTCACGACGTGAACGGGGGTGTGGCGCGCGTGATCGCGCACCCCGGAGGCAATCGCCTCGACGCCGAGGTGGTCCCTCACTCTGTCTCCCGCCGTACTGGAGTCTTCTTGTCCCTTGGCTATCGCCGGAACCGATCCTACGATGGACAGAATCCAAGTCAAGAAGCGTGCCAAGCCCACATCCAATCGGAACCCGGACGTCCACCGATAAATCTTGCGTATCCAACTGAGCCCGAATAGGTGAACAGATATGAGTGACCTGCTGGAGCGACTGCGAGAGCGCGGCTGGCGGATGACCTCCCAGCGGCGTGTCGTTGCGGAGGTCCTCGACGGCGACCATATGCATCTCACGGCCGACGAGGTGCATGCCCGTGCGGCACTGCGGCTGCCCGAGATCTCCCGGGCAACCGTCTACAACGCCCTGGGCGAGCTGGTCTCCCTCGGCGAGGTCACCGAGGTCTCCACCGACGGCCGCGCCAAGCGCTACGACCCCAACGCGCACCACCCGCACCAGCACCTGGTGTGCTCCCACTGCGGCACCATCCGCGATGTCCATCCGGCCGGCAATCCACTCGCCGACCTACCGGCGGAGGAACGCTTCGGCTTCACGGTGTCCGAGGTCGAGGTCACCTATCGGGGCCTGTGCCCGTCCTGCGCCTAGGCATCCGCAGCGGCGAGAGCCACTGACCGGCTCGACCTTGCCGCCCACTCTCCGGGGCGTTGGAGCCCGTGGGGAAGTGGGCGCAGTGGCTCATCTCGACGAGTTCACCATCGCCCTCGGCCAGCGCCGGGAGGTAGGACAGCGAGCTGTTGTGTTCGCCGTACATGAACATCCTCGGTGCGGGAGTCCGAGGAACCGGTCGAGCAGGCAGGGTCCACGGGATGCGGGCGTATCCCCCGGGCAGCGGACAGTGTTCAAGGTCAGGTCCGTGGAGATAGGGCAGGCTGATCAGCAGGTGGTCGCAGGCCGAACCCGGCACCCACGGTTCGCCGATCGGCATGCTGTGCTCGAGGTCGAGCTGATGCCCCCCGCAGTGGTAGTAGGCGATCATCGCCATGAGCTCGACGAACCGCTGGTCGCGGACGTGGGCGGTCATGACGAACTCGAGTCCATGGCCGTCCTTCTCCATCGCGGCCCAGCACCCGGCGGTCACATAGGCCCAGCTGTCGCTGCGGGGACCAGGCCCCACAACGAGAACGCACAGGCCGTCGACTACTACCTCTCGCCGTTCCGGCCCCAGGTCGAAGTCGACGACCTCCACGCAATGCCCGTCGAAGAACGCCCGGACATGTGACTCAACGGCCTCCGCGGCCGGCAGCCTCGCATCACTCACCGCGCGATCATCTCAGAGCTCAATCGACCGCCCCCCGCTGCTCACTCGGCGTCCTTGAGCTGCGGGCATCTGCCGCGAATACGCGCCGCCTCACCATGCGACCTCACCAGTGTCAGCCAGTCCCCGAGTGGCTTCGGCGGCGGTGCCGCGGCTTCGCGCCCAGAGGGGCCCGAAGGCTGAGGAAGGGGAAGCCATCGTTGCGTGAGCGCGTCCGCACAACTCGCCTGTGTGTCTTGGACGTCGGTGCTGTTGAACGAGCGAAGTGTGGGTTGGCGCGAGCTCACCGTCGCCAGGCAGTCGTGTCAGCTGGGGAACATCCCCGCGGTGGCGTTGACCCAGGTGCCGGTGATGGCGGCACCAGCGTCGGAGGCGAGGAACGTTGCCAGTGCGGCGATGTCTGCGATCCTCGGCGAGCGCTTCGTCATACGCAGGCTGTCGAGGTGGCTTAGGACGCCCCGCAGGGATGCGTCGTCCATGACCGGGCCGCCGGCGGCGACGAGCTTTTGGGGCGTCAGACTGTCGGCGACGCCCGCGGTCCAGATCCCGCATACCCGCACCCCGGCCGACCCGGTTTCCTGGGCGAGTTGGCGGACCAGCGCGTCGATCGCCCCGTCGGCCGCACCGGTGCCACCCATCATCGGGCTGCCGTTGGCCGATGCGCTGTCGAGCGCGAGGATCACGCCCGAGCCCTGCGCGACCATGCGGCGGGCCGCGGCCCGTGCGGTGATGAACTGGCAGGCGAGGCCCTGCACGACCGGACGGGTGTAGTCCTCGACGGACATCTCGGTGAGTGGTACGCCCTGGAGGTCACCGCGCGGCACCAGGTTGAAGGAGACGTCGATACCACCGGCCCGCTCGGCGACTGAGGAAGCGTGCGCCTCGACGGCCTGCTCGTCACGGGCGTCGAGCACATCGTATTCGGCGCCGATCTTGGTGGCGACGTTCTTCAGGGTGGCTTCCGTGCGGCCGACGAGGAACACCCGCGCCCCGGCTTGGGCATACGCTTTCGCGATGCCCGCGCCCAGCGAACCCGCTCCACCGTAGATGACCGCGACCTTGTCGTTCAGCATGGCTCTCGCCCCTTCGCAGTTGGCGGGCGCCGCTGTGCGCCCGACACTGCGTATGACGTCGCTGCCGCAGAAACTCATCGTCGGGAGGTCACCGATCACAGGGTCATCGGCAGCCCGAACGCAGCGAACAGGTGCGGCTCGAAGGACATGATCTCGGCGATCCGTCCCTCCTCGATGCGGATGACGTCGAGCACTTGGGCACGGAAGACGCTGGTGCCGGGCCGCTGGAGGTAACCGGCGACCGCCAACTGGCCGTTGGCACGCACGGGCAGGTGTTTCCAGTGCCCTGCGAACGTGGGCGACGCGGGATCCAGGTTCGCCCGCACGAAGGCGAACAACGCGTCGCGGGTGGTGAACCAGAACGGGTTCGGCGGCATGGTCAGCACCGCGTCCTCGCGTACGAGCTCGACCATCGCATCGATGTCGGCCCGTGCGGCCGCCTCCATGTAGCGCCGCAGCAGGCCCAGGTCTTCTGCGCTCGGCTCCCTCGCCGCCCAGTCCTCGCGCCGATGCGGCAGTGCCCCTCGCAGCGCGGACCTGCCACGCTGCACCGCGCTGTTCGCCGAGGCCACGCTCACGCCCAGCACATCGGCCGCTTCCCGGGCGGACCAGCCGGCCACGTCGCGCAGGATCACCGCCGCCCGCTGCCGGGGCGGCAGGTGCTGGATCGCGGTCAGGAAGACCAGTTCAAGTGTCTCGCTCGCCACGGCCTGCTGGTCGGGATCCTGCCGGACAGCGGGCTGCTCGAGCAGTTGGTCGTCGGGGAACGGCTGCAGCCAGGGCATCCGCGGCGGCGGTGGCCCGTCACCGCTGTCCACGCCCGCCACCGGCTCGTACGCCATCGGGCGGCGGCGGTGCTTGCGCAGGAAGTCCAGACATACATTGGTCGCGATCTTGTAGAGCCAGGCCCGCGGGTTGTCGACGCCGGCAAGCGTCCCGCGCGCCCGCCAAGCCCTCAAGAACGCCTCCTGCGTGAGGTCCTCGGCCTAGTCGTATGAGCCGAGCAGGCGGTAGCAGTGCACCCGCAGCTCGCTCCGGTGCTCCTCGGTGAGGGCGGCGAAGGCGTCGTCACCGAGATTCGTCACGCAACTCGGCGTGACGCTTTCCGGCTCGGTGACGACTTGCGTGACGGATTGGGCGGCTGACGCCGACGCTGCGGGATCTTCTCGCGTCGGCGTGACGCTATCCGGCTCGGTGACAACTGGCGTGACGGATTGGGCGGCTGACGCCGACGCTGCGGGATCTTCCCGCGCCTCACGGGCCAACCTCCGCAACGTCCCCACCCGAGCGGACAGGGCCTCGACGTCGGCGTAGAAGGCAAGTGGCGGAGTCGGCCTCAGCCGCCGCAGTCGGTCCCTGATATCGGCGAGCAACTCCGCGACGGGCGCGCCCGCCGCCCGCTGCCGCTCTCGGTAGGCGCGCTGCCGACAGGCCTGAGAGCAGTACGACGCCGCCCGCCCCGGTCGGCTGACTGCCTCCAACGCGAGTCCGCAGGCCAGACACTCCCCCGTCATGCGTCACACGCTACTCGACTTGAATGCATGACGGACCTGGCCTACTGCCTCGAGACATACCGCCGAGCGATCGACGACCGCTTCCTCGCACACGCCCCGCCTCACGGGTTTCGCGGTGAGGTGTGGCGTCCTCGCCGTGGATACTCTCGGCGCCGCCCAGGATCAGCACACGGATGACCGCGGCACATACGGTGCGGTCCGTCCCCTCAGTCGCCGCCATCGGCGACGGAGACGGAGCCGCGGTCGGCCGTGTTGCGCGGATGTAGGCCAACCTCGTCGCCCCTGGCGAACGGCTTCCACCGCCGGAGTTCCGGCTCGATCTGTACCAGCCCCGACGGATGGATCCGTTCGCCGGCCTTGAGGTATCCGTTCGGACGAACTCCGCCAGGGTGCCGACCGCTTGACCTCCGTCGGCGTGCTCAGCCTGCGCACCTGTTCTGGTGGCGGCGCGCTGCGCAACGGCCGCAATCTGCGCGCCTCAGCTACCCACGTTCTGGCGTGAGACCGACGAGGTGCCGGAGTCTCCGCCATCGAGCCAGCCAAGAGCACCCATGACCATGAGGCTCAACGTCATCCAGGCAACGAGCGCTCCACCGCCGTACAGCACGGCACCAGGCACAAGGGCGCCGTTCGCGTAGGAGAGAACGCCCGCCACAACACCGGCGAGCACTGATGAGACGAACGCCAGAACCACTAGCAGCGCCCGAGTAGCTGAGGGGGTGAAACGCATTGGTCGAACCCTTCAGTAAGGGTGGTCGACCATCGGCGGGGCAGGCAGCCTCAGCTCGACCACCTTGCGATGGCCTGCTGAGACCTAGCGTCAGGACTCATCTTCGCCGAGGCGCCCTCCCCCCAAGGGACGCTCGAAAACCGCGCCTTCGGCTCCCGGGGCAACTCCCCGGGCAGTCAGCTGGGTTGGCGGGTTCCTCAGCGGCCCCCGTTGCCGTCGCCTCACCATCCCGGCTTTACGGTAGCGCCCCATTTCCCTTGATCGCCAGATCAGTTGGGGGAGGGCTCCGTTGTGTCCACGGAGGGTCGGGCGTGGGTTCCGCTTCGTAGGCTCTCTCGGTCTTCGTCGGCGCTCTCGCCTCCTACCGCCCATCGCTCAACTTCCGTCCGGGGGTTGCTGCGGTGGTTGGCATTGCCGTGGGGTGCAGCCATCCCTGCCGCAAGACGAAGGCGCCCCCGTGCGCTGCGACCTGGCAGCGGCAAAGCAGGCGCTGGATGCGGCCCAACATGCCGAGGCCATAGGCGCGTTGGACAGTAGAAGGTTCCACATCATCAGAGCGCTGCAGACCGTTCCGGCCAGGTGGGCCAGGTGTGCGAGCGGTGTGCGGACGATCGTGAAGACACGGCTGGCGTGGTGACGCCAGGTCGGGTCTGCGTTCATGGTTCCGCTCCGGTGGCTGGTTGGGATTGAGCGGATCCAGGTTGGGGTTGCCGGGCAGAACATCGCGATGGATCTCTCGGATGGCTCCCGGCGGCGGTTCGCATCTACGACCATGGAAGGCGTCAGCAGTGGTTGGCTACTGCCGACGCCCATTGACTTGGGTGAGGGTTTCGCGCTAGGTCGACGCAGCGGGGTGAGCGCGTGCAGGAAACGTGGGACTGGGATGCCTGGACCGAGCAGCTCGCAGGTGATCCGGACGAGGACCTGTCCGAGGTATTGACGAAAGTCAAGGTGCATACCCGACGGATCACGCAGGTGAAGTGGTCCAAGGACTGGCGCACGAAAGCATTTTGTGATCTCGCCCTTCATCTTCTCTACCAGCACCACCTCACCAATCATTCGATCTCATCGCTGAGCGATGAACTCAGAATCTTCAGGAATCTAGGGCCTGAGGACTTGATGCGACATGCGTCCCGGATGATTCCCGATGCGGATGCGGCAGAGAAGCTGGACCGGCAGCGGTGGCTCGACACTTGGCGCTTCCAAGCGGCATTCCTCGAAGACCTCATTGCGTACCTGTTCCGTCCCGGGGTCGTATTACGCCGGGTCCGGGACGTGCATCACGCCCTGGTCGCCCTAGCCCCCACACTGACGCTGGGCGAGCTCATCAGGGAAGGAACGGCGGCGGAACTGCAGTCAACCCTCGAGAATCCGACTGTGGGCCTGCAGACGTTCATTCAGGCTGCACTACCGCGTCAGCCTCGCATCCAAGAAGCCGTTCACACCATCGAAACTATCGCCTTGAAGGAGTGGGCGGATCTCTACGCGGCGGTCTTCCCTGCTTACGGTCTCCAACTCCGCCCCGGTGTCAGCTGGCTGGATATGTCCAAGCTGTTCGACACCATCATCGAGGGCGTACTCCTCAAAGCCCGCACACACGAGCAGGTCCCCTGCCTCTCAAACGGCGAAAACATGCTCGCGGCCGGCATCTTCACGCTGCTTCCGACACTCTGCGACGTCAAAGCCGAACGCATCGAGAGCCTGACGATCCGCACACCCATCTCGTGGAGGCCACCACCCCCGCACTCCTGACCCCACATCCCCACGCCGCGGAGCCAAGGCCACTGCCGGGCCATTCGGAACCAGTACACGTTCGGAGCCCGTACGAGTTCCGAGCCACTCAACCAAGCCCCGCCCGATTGCTCGGGTACGTGTGCTCGCATGGTTTCTGCCGTCGTCCCCGGAAGGAGGCCGCCGCCCTCCGGGGTTGCCGGGCTGCGGTGTGTACGGGGTCGGCCGACAATGGGGTGGCGGGGCGCGTGTACAGCCCCACGACGCCTCGGCCAGGTCGGCCCGAGAGGAACGTGCTCATGCGCGCTGAGTCTTCGCGGGCCGCGCGGACGGGGGCCTTCATCGCGGTCGCCCTGGCCCTGTTCTGCATCCAGCTCGACTTCTTCGCGCTGAACCTGGCCGTCCCGGGGATCGCCGAGGAGTTCGGTGTCACCGCCTCGGCCGCCCAGTGGACGCTGTCCGCGTACATGCTCGCCATCGGCTGCTGTTTCATCGTGGGCGGCAGGGTGGGCGACGTCTTCGGACGTAGGCGCTCCCTGCTTGCCGGGACATCGCTGTTCGCGGCCGGCTCGGTCGGCTGCGCACTCGCGCCGGAGCTGTGGCCGCTGGTGGGGGCACGGATCGTGCAGGGCATCGGTGCGGGCTTCGTTTTCCCGGTCTCGGTGTCCGTGATCACCAACGTCTTCCCGGACACGACCCGGGCGCGTGCTCTGGGGGCCGCCTTCGGGATCGCCAACGTGGGGACCGCCCTCGGACCCTTCGTCGGCGGCGGATTCACCGAAGGGCCCGGCTGGCGCTGGATCTTCTGGCTGCTTGCCCCTTTGAGTGTGCTGGCGCTGACCGTGGCGTACGTGTGCGTCCCCGACTCCCGGGATCCCTCGGCTCCCCGCCAAATCGATCTGGCCGGATGTCTGACCCTCGTGTGCACCTTGGCGGCGCTCACCCTGGCCGTGGAGCGGGGCAGCGCCTGGGGCTGGGACCATGCCCGCACGCTCACTCTGCTGGCCATCGCCGTGGTGGCGGGCGGGCTGTTCGTGCTGCGGGAGCGCAAGGCCCGGCATCCGCTCATCGATGCCCGGCTCTTTCGCAACATCCCCTATGTCCTGGTGACGGGCACGGGCTCCATCACCAACATGGGCTACGCCGTCACCGTCTTCGTCTCGACGCTGTATCTGCAGCAGGTGCGGGGGCTGTCACCGCTTCAGGCGGGCGGGGTGTTCCTGGCGCCCGCCGTGCTCGTGGCCCTGAGCGGGCCGCTCGGCGCGAGACTGTCAACGCACATGCGGCCGACGGTGGTGATGGCACTCGCCGGGTCCATCGCCGGCACGGGCATGATCATGCTCAGTCACGTGGCGGCCTGGTGGCTGTACGTTGTGGTGTTCGCCTGGTGCGGGCTGGGCCTGGGGCTGGGCTGGACCTTTGCCAGCGTCGCCACACAACAGGTCGTGGCACCCGAACGGGCCGGCGAGGCGTCGGGCGTCCTGCTGACGTTCTTGGTCACGCTGGGCGGCGTCGCGCTGGCGGCGGCCGCGGCCGCGATCACGGCGATGACGCCTGAACGGACGCCGGAGGCGGCGTACGACGCGATCCTGCGCTCGGGCGGGGCAGTGATCCTGGCGGCTTCCGTCGTCGTCATGGCCGTACGACACCGGCTCGTGGTCCTGGGCCAGGTCCCGCCGCTCGGCTCGCGCGCGACTCACGACGGGGGCCCACCGTGAAGGGTGGGGCCGAGCGGGCCGAGATCCTGCACCGCTCGGTGCGGGTGACACTGGCGGCGTCCGCGGGGTTCTACACCTTCCTGTACGGGCTCGGCGAGCCCGTGCTGGCGCTGTACGCGCTGTTCTCGCCCATCGCTCTGGGGCTCCTGTCCTCGATCCCGGGGTCCGGGCGGCAACGGGCCGCGATGATGCTGAAGGCGCTGCCGGTGGGCCTGGTGCTGGTGGCACTGGGGACCGTGCTGGCGGTGCGGACCTGGGCGGCAGTGCTAGGGATGCTCGTCGTCGGCTTCCTCCTGGCCTTCGCGGCCATCGCGGGGCCTCGGCCGGCCGGGGCGGCGCCGGGACTCCAGCTCTTCTACATCCTGGCCTGCTTCCCGCCCTACGCACCGCAGACCCTGGGGGCGCGGCTGGCCGGGCTCACCGTGGGCGTGGTGCTGCTGGCGCTGTGCGAGCTGTTCCTCCTGCCGCAGCCCGCGGGCGAGACGTACCGTTGGAGCCTCGCGCAGGCCGTGGCGACCGCGGGCGACACCCTCGCCGGCCGCACCAGCCTCTCGCCCGAGGCCCTGCGCGCCGCGGGCGCGCAGCTGCGGCTGTCCAAGATCCCGCCCGCGGAACGCCCCGCGGGCCCTGGCCGTGCGACCCGCGGTCTTTCCCAGGCGGGTTCCGGGGCCCGCCGGCTGCTCGAGCAACTGGCCCATCTGACCGAGACGGAACAACTGCGCGACCTCCTCCGCAACGGCGGCCGGGCCGACATACGGGAGGGCTGCCAGGCGGACGTAAGGGGTGGCGCCGCTACCGACCCGGCATCCCAGTGGCTGCTGCCGCAGGTGACGTCCCTGTGCGACGACAGTGCCGCGGCCCTGCGGGCGGGCCGAGCCACCACGGGCCCGCAGCACATGGACGCGGCGATCGGCGCCTTCCAGGAAATGCGCGTGCGGGAGGCGGCGGAGCCGGCCGGCGAGGTACCGGCGTCGGTGACAGTGCTGCGCCGCCAAGCCGCGCTGCTGGCCGTCGCCGAATCGGTGCGCATCCTGGAGATCTCCGTACGGGTCGGCCTCGATGGGCGACGCACCCCGCCGATCGAGCCACGCGAGCTGTTCTGGTACACGGAGGCGAGCACGTTCCAGCTGTGGCTGCGCCGGATCGTCGGCAACATGACGCTCCACTCGGTGCAGTTCCACAACGCCGTCCGGATCGCACTGGCCCTCGGCGCGGCACGGCTGGTCGCCGGTTCGCTCGACCTCACCCACGGGTTCTGGGTGTTGCTGGCGGTGCTCACGCTGTGCAGGACCACCGTCGGGGAGACCTGGGCGGCCATTCGCCAAGCGGTGGCCGGCAATCTCGTGGGCGCCGTCGCGGCGGGCGCCCTGCTCATCGGCGTAGGACAGCACACCGACGCCTACGCCGCGATCCTCGCACCGGGCATGCTGGTTGCCTTCGCGCTCGGGCCGCTGCTCGGCATCGCCTGGGCGCAAGGGTTGTTCACGCTCGTGGTGGCCACCGCGTTCGCCCAGATCGCGCCGGCCACCTGGCGGCTGGCCGAGGCGCGGATCGTGGATGTGGTGACCGGCAGCGCCATCGGTCTGCTGTGCGCGATGCTCGCCTGGCCGACCGGTGCCCGCCGGGAGGTGCGCAGGACCATGGCGGGGCTGCTGCGCGAGTGCGGGCCGCTGATCAAGGGCACCGCCGCGGTGCTGACGGCGGTGCCGCCGGGCTCCGCACCTGCCCCGCCGACGTTCCCCGCTCTGCACCGGCTGCGCCTGGCCGAGTCCGCCTACGACCAGTTCCGCAGTGAACCGGCCACTGGCGCCTCCACCGGCGCCGACTGGCACGGCCTGCTCATCGCCGCCCGACAGATCCTGCTCGGGGCCCAGTGGCTGCCCCGCTTCGACATGCCCACGCGTGCCCTGTCTCCGGACGCCGCGGAACGGGCCCGGGCCGATGCCCGGGCGGTGGCCGGAACCACCGATCGGCTCGCGGCCCTGTGCACCGGGGAGCGGCCGCCGCCGGACGGAATGCGGCCAGAACCCTCGCGGCCGCCCACACCGCCGCTGCCGACGCTGGTCGACTTCGAGGTGTGGCTGGCCAGCCTGACCGCCCAGCTCTCCCGCGTCGAGGCCGGCCTGCCCGGCGCGGGCGGCCGCGCGGCGGCCGAGGCGACGGGCGGCGCTTCGGGCGGTGGCACCGCCCGCTCCGTAACCGGTCCCGGCGGGCACGGAAGCTAGGGCGCGCGCCGTGTCCTGCGGAAGCCTTCGTGTCGAGCTGCGGCCCCCATCCCCGCGCCGGGGGTGGGCGTGGTGGCTGCCGCTGATCGCGGTGGCAATCGACGTGCTCGCCGAAGTGATCGTCAGGGGCCGCGAACCGGTGAGCTACATGCTCATCGCCGTACCGCCGCTCGAGGCCGCGACGCGCGGCCCGCGGGGCACCGCGCTGTTGTACGCCCTCGACCACGGGGCCACGTTCGCCGCAGTACCGACGGAGTGGACACCGCGGCAGACGTATGTGATGCGAGGACGCGGCCGTTCCAACCGTCACCGGGTCCGCCCAGGGGCCGCATGCCGCCGACAGCCTCGCCTGCCCCGACTGCGACCCGCACAGGACGGGCGCCGGCGACTGCACGGCTGGAAGCTGAGGCGCCCGAAGTCGTGGGAGCTGACTGCGGCCGCCTTCGACGGTACGTACCCTGCGTCAGGTGAGCGTCTCCGGAAGGCGGCGGCCGTTCCTCGCACTTTGTTACTCAGCATCTCGAAGCGTGGAGAACGGCCGCGTCGCATGCACCCGGATCCCGGGCAGGTCGAGTGACCCGCGACGTCAAACGTCAAGCTCAGAACCCGATGGCCTCGCGGAGCAGCAGAACGATGCCCTGGCCGAGACGGGTTTCCGCGTTGAGGACCAGGAGCTGGTTGATGGCGCTGGGCTGCCCGTACGCCATCTGGGCGCGGCCGGATTCCAGCGGGAGGGCGTGTTCGTCGAGGCGGCGCAGCGCGGTGCTCAGGTCGGGCACCACCTTCTGCGCCCCGACGATCCAGATCGCGCGACCGGCGCCGCCGGCGTACGCGGGCAACTGGCTTCCGCCGGCCGAGGCGACCACGAGGGAGCCGGTCTCGGTGAGCGCAGCGACGCTACCCACGACGACGTCGGGGCCGGCGACCAGCCGCCGGATGTCGTCGGCCTCGGTGGCCCGGTCCATGGCCAGCGCGCGGGGCTTGACGGCCCGGTACCGGCCGCTGGTGTTGATGTCGTCGTCGATGCCGGACAGCCGGAGAGTCTCGCTGGCCGCGGTGAACACGCTGGCGTTCTCCGGTATCAGTTCCTTGACACGGGTACGCGCGGCGGCGCCATCATCGAGGATCTCGACGGTGAAGTTGTGTGCCGCCAGCGCGGTGGCCGCCTGCTCCAAGCGGTGCCGGGCGCCGGATCGGTGAACGGTGTCGCCGAAGCCGAGATGGTCATCATGCCTCCTGGGCTGCGTTGGGTGTGCCAGGTCGCGGGGCGCGGAGGTCCCCGGCCGGCGGGTCGTCAGGCGCACCCTCCGCGCGCGGCGGCGAGTCCGCCAGCGGGGTGGTGTCGAGGTACCTGACCTCGTAGACCCGCTCGGTGAACCTCCAGCCGTCCGGGGTACGCCGGTAGCGGTCGTGGTAGATGGCGTAGTTGAGTCCCTGGCGGCCGTCCCGCGTACGCGCGATCTCCTGCATGTGGGCGCGGCCGGTCGCGGTGTCGCCGTCGATCTGCATCATGCCCGGATGCGTGTTCTGCACGAAGAAGTCCCACTGCGCCTGCAGCCGTTCGCCCCCGGCACGGATCTCCTCCCGGCCGGCTCTGGGCCGAGGCCGCAGAACACGCGACGGCCGGCGCCCGCCCGCTTCAGCACAACCGGTTCAGGGTCGAGCTGCTCAAACGCACCGTCGAACGCCAGCTGCGCATCGTAGGAGGAAGCCGATGAGCCCCCAGCCGCAGGCAGCCGTCGGCGCACCGCTCTCCCGGGTGGACGGGCGCCTGAAGGTCACTGGTCAGGCGAAATATGCCGCCGATCACGAACCCAAGGCAGTCGTGCACGCTGTCGTGGTCGACAGCAGCATCGGCCGGGGCCGTATCACCGGCATCGACACCCGTGCCGCCGAGGCCCAGCCGGGCGTCCTGAAGGTGATCCACCACCGCAACGCCCCGAAGCTGCCCTACGGGCCGAACGCCGGGTCGCTCAACCTTCCGGGTGAGCGGCTGCGCGTCTTCCAGGACGACCAGGTCCGCTTCCACGGCCAGCCTGTCGCCGTCGTCGTGGCCACCACCCTGGAGGCCGCCCAGCACGCCGCGAGCCTGGTGAAGATCGACTACGACGCCGAACGGCCCGCCATCGACCTGAGCGAGGCCCCCGCGGCGGGTGACCCCGTGACCTACGCCCGCGGCGACGCGGAGGCGGCCCTGCGCAACGCCGCCGTACGGCTGGAGATGGCGTACCGGCCGGCCCGCAATCACCACAACGCGATGGAGCTCCACGCCACCGTCGCCCGCTGGGAAGGCGAGCGGCTCACGCTGTGGGACAAGACCCAGTGGGTGCAGAGCCCGCGGGACGAACTCGCCGCCAACTTCGGCATCCCGGCGGAGAACATCCGCGTCATCTCACCGTTCGTCGCCGGCGCGTTCGGCAACGCCGCGAGGGCCTGGCCGCACATCACCATCGCGGCCCTCGCCGCCCGCGAGGCGGGCCGTCCGGTCAAGCTCGTCCTGACGCGCAGGCAGCACTACTTCGGGGTGGGATACCGGCCGTCGTACGAGTACAAGGTGCGCCTCGGCAGTGACCGGCGCGGACGGCTGACGGCGATGACCCACGACCTGCGCGGATGACCCACGACCTGCGCGCCGAGACGTCGCGCTACGAGACGTTTGCGGAGCGCGGCGTTCTCGCCCCGGGGCAGATGCTCTACACCACCCCCAACGTCGCCCAGACGCTCCGGTCGGTGCCGCTGGACGTGAACACCCCCACCCCGATGCGCGGGCCGGGGTATTCCAGCGCGGCCTTCCCCATCGAAAGCGCGATGGACGAGCTCGCCCACGAGCTCGGCATCGACCCCATCGAGCTGCGGCTGCGCAACGAACCCGAGAACGACCAGTCCAGCGGGCGGCCGTTCTCCACCCGGCGGCTGCGCGAGTGCTACACGGTCGGCGCCCGCGAGTTCGGCTGGAGCCGCCGCAACCCGAAGCCCCGCTCCACCCGCGACGGCGACTGGCTGGTCGGCACCGGCATGGCGACGGCCGTCTACGACACTCTGCGGGCCCCGGGCCAGGCCTCGGTGCGGCTGGACGCCGACGGCACCGCCCTGGTCGAGTCCTCGACCAGCGATATGGGCCCCGGCACCTACACCTCCATGACCCAGGTCGCCGCCGACGCCCTGCGCCTCGCGGTCCGCAGCGTCACCTTCCGGCTCGGCGACACGAACATGCCCACGGCCCCGCTCCACGGCGGCTCCCTGACCATGGCCAGCGTCGGCTCCACCGTCCAGGACGGCTGCGACAAGCTGCGCCAGCAGGCGATCAAACTCACCGTCGAGGACGAGGACTCGCCGCTGTACGGCGTCGACGCCGGGGACATCGTCGTACGGGGCGGCCGGCTGCACGTGAAGGACAACACCGCGCGCGGGGAGACGTACCGGCAGCTCCTGACCCGCAACCAAGCGGGATTACCTGGAGGCGATGGGCTCCTGGACCCCCTGGCCAGTCCCCGTCCTCGATGTATGCCTACGGCGCGGTGTTCGCCGAGGTCGCCGTGGACGCCCGCCTGGGCCTGGTCCGGGTGCGGCGGATCCTCGGCGTCGTCGACGCGGGCCGGATCATCAGCCCCAAGCTGGCGGACAGCCAGGCCATCGGCGCCATGACCGGCGGCATCGGCATGGCCCTGCTGGAACACACGGTCACCGACCATCGCGACGTCCGGATAGTCAACGCCAACCTGGCCGACTACCTCATCCCGGTCAACGCCGACGTCCCCGACCTGAAGGCGATCTACGTCGACGGCCGGGACGACGAGGCCGACCCGCTCGGCGTCAAGGGCCTCGGCGAGGTCGTCCTGGTCGGCGTGGCACCCGCCATCGCCAACGCGGTCTTCCACGCGACCGGCAGAGGGGTGCGCGACCTGCCCATCACCGCCGAGTCCCTACTCTGAGCCGGGCCCCGGGCAGCGGTGCACACCACACGGCTGCCCAGGCTGTCCCTTCTGGAGATCCCGCCCATGCTGAACATCGCGGACACGCTGCACACTTGGTGCCGCGCGGCCCGCCCTCGGGAGCAGGTGTCGGCTGGGCCAGGCCAAGGTGGACCCCCGTCGCAGCGGGGCGGCCGCGGCAGAGCTCCTGGGCGCGGGCCTCCTGGGGCGGTCACTCACGCCGCGGTCGCCGAACGCTCCCGTGACGGCCGGACCATGGTCTAGCGGGCGGGGCGTCGGCACACTCGCCACGGCGAAGCCCGGGACCGTCTTCCCGCTCTAGCGATTCGTGCCGGTGTCGCCCTCGTCATTCGAAGAGTCCCGCTGCTTCCTCTCGCCCGGAGCAGAGAGGTTCTCTTGCTCATCCAGCAGCTCCAGGAGCGCGGCGTCTGCCTTCTGCCTCTCCTCTCTCGTCAGTTCATGAGGTGCGTTGCTGTAGACGGCGTACCGGTCGAGATCAATGATGTTGGCGGCCCTCAAGGTGAACGTCAGAAGGGTGCGCCACCCCTTGCGGTGGCCGACCCTCGCCTGGAGCTGGACTTTGTAATTACGGGGCTCCGGAACGAATCCGGAAAACGGCGCCTCGAACTCGATGAGGAGTTGCTGCGCTTCTCTGCCGGCCACGGCGAATCCGGCCGGCAACTTCGGCTCGTCCTCGGGCCCGGGTTGGAGACGGGACGGTGAAGACATCCACAGGAATGGCAGATGGGAGGCGGGCTCATCAGGGAAGCTCAACCTGAGATCTTGCACGACTATCGGCTTGGCACCGGTGTTGTGAAGGACGAGCGGAAGCCTCAGGCGAGCCATGGAGCAGTGGGCAATCGCGGCAAAGGAATGAGGCTCCCAGGACTTCAGGTGCCCTTGCCTGGCATTGATCCACCAGAAGGATGCGACAGTGAAGAGCAACGCGCAGACCGACACAACGCCGGCGCCAGGAATCGATGGAAACCCATCCTGAACTGCAGCGGCCATCAACGGAAGCACAAATTTAGTGTGCCAGCCCCGGGGTGCGCACGCGAACAGAACTCGGTGACGCGGGGCCCTCGAGCGGCCCACCCACTCGGTGCGGAGTAGCTGGGTTCCTTCATCCTTCGGCGATGAGGTGCGCCAGCAGAGCGAGCAAGTCGATGCGCCCGGGCTCGGCTCCCTTGGGCACCAGAGCCTCCGTTTCCTGCAGGAACTTCTTGATTTCCCGCGCCGGGGCTTTGAACAAGGCCGTGCCATCTGGCGGATTGAGAAGGATGTACAAGTCGCTGACGTCCTGCTCCTCGGCGGGCCATACGCGTATATCCCCCTCGCCGGCGGGGCCCTCCAGACCATCGGCCATAAGATCTCGCCCAATGATCCATTCCACCGTCTCGTCGCTGCCGACAACGCCGAATGCGGCGCGGACAGCATAGGGATCGCCGGGCTCGTACTGCAGCCTCATGCTCATGGGAAAGGACATCTCATGCGAGACGACCAGCTGTACAGATAGCCCCCGAATCAAGGTTTTCAACGACTTCATTGCTCTCACTCTTGGTGCCGAGTCATACGGGAAGGGCCATCGGAAAGTTCTGTCGTCGGAACAAGCGAGGCCCGGACAGAGAAGCGGAAGCGGTACTAGGACGACCAGTGCGGGATGCCACCAACATCAGTTGCCGGACGAAGGCGACCTTCGTGTCAGCGACTGGTGCCGTAGGCGTCGTCGCTGTACCGGCTTTCCTCGTCACGGTCCCCGCCGTGACGCCGGCCGTGCTCGTGGTCGGCGCCCCAGCGGTCGTTACGGTCGCCGCCGCCCCAGCGGTGGTCGTTGGTCCCGACGCTGACGGCGGGAAGCTGGGCGCGTTCGGGCGTCGCCGTCGCAGCCGACGCAGTACTCCCGGCACCAAGAACGGCTCCGCCGGCCACCGCCAGGGAGGCGATGGCGACAGACATGCGCTTCGCGAGGTTACTCACAGGTTTTTCCTTCGGCTCAGAGCGCTCCGCCAGTGCAGCGGGCGATCAGGTCACTGATGCAATTGGCGGGGGCAGGGTTCCAATGAAGCAGCGCGTGCCGCGCTGCTTCCTGCGCGTCGGCCGGCTCTGCACTGCGTCACCGGACGCGAGAGAGGTGCCGATGCGTTGATATCCCGAGGTTCCATACGTCGTACGGAACTCTTCCTCAGTGATACCATACGTTGTACGGAAAGTCGAAGGGTGCTTTCGTAAGGGAGAGGCTCACCTGTCACTCGTGATAACGGCGACGCGGCGCCGGAACCCGAGGGCGGCCGTTACGAAATACCCGGCCCATCACGTGGTCACCGGCAGGTCGAGAACTTGGCGATCGCTTGCTCCTACAGCTTCCGGGTTCGCATCGGCCGCTGGCGCCGGGGACGCGTCTTCCTGCTCGGCGACGCGGCACATCCGCCTGGTCACGCGCGGCATCGCGTCGACGACAGGGCTGGGCCATGAGCCGATGGGCATCGGCCGTCAGCCCGCCGTCAGTTCCGTCAGCGGCAGTGTGTGCTGGGTGCGGACCACCTTGGTTCGGAGGTAGCGGACGTTGTGGGCCGTGGTGAAGACGCCCGTGGGAACGTGCTGGGTCACCGTAAGGCCCAGGGTGCGCAGCTGGGCCGCCTTGTCCGGGTTGTTGGACAGCAGGTCCAGCTCGAAGACACCGAGGGCGGCGAGCATCTGCGCGGCGGCGGTGTAGTCGCGGGCGTCCTCGGGGAGGCCGAGGGCCGCGTTGGCCTCGTAGGTGTCGAGGCCCTGGTCCTGGAGGGCGTAGGCGTCGAGCTTGTTGTAGAGGCCGATGCCGCGTCCCTCCTGGCGGAGGTAGAGCAGGACGCCTCCGCGGTCGGCGATGCGCTCGACCGCCTCGCGCGGCTGGGGGCCGCAGTCGCAGCGGGCCGAGCCGAAGACGTCGCCGGTCAGACACTCGGAGTGCAGGCGCACCAGCGGGGGCCGGCCGGCGGCGGGTTCGCCGAGGATGACGGCCACGTGTCCCTGCCCGTCGGCGAGGTGGCGGAAGGTGGCGAGGTCGGCGGTCACCGTATCGCCGTCGCCGAAGCGCAGCGGGACCGTCACGCGGGTGCGCACCGTGGCTGCCGACAGGTCTGTCGGATTGCTGCTGTCACTGGATGCGGTGGCGTTGCGTAAGTCGCGCATGTCGGTCTGCTTCTCCGGGGCGGCGGTTGCGGGTGTTGGTCGCGCTATGGGCCGACTCCGTCGCCGGGGCGGCCCATCGCGCTCGGTCGACTCATCAGGGAACGAGGATGAGGCGGATCGGATCGCCGATCTTGTTCTCCAGGCGGTGGATCGCTTCGGGGGCGTCGGCCAGGGAGATGTGGTCGGTGATGGACGGGGCCAGGTCGAGACGGCCGCTGCCGGCCAACCGGATCAGCTCGTAGACGTGATCGAACGAGGATCCGTAGTGTCCGAACACCTTCTTGTTCATCAGGTTGAAGGTCATCTTCTCCGAGATCTTCAACGGCTCGGTGGTGATACCCACCAGGACGAGCGCACCGTGGTCACCGAGGAGAGGCGACGCCTGCTCCCGGACCCGGGGAACGCCCGCGAAGTCGAAGGCGTAGTCCAGGCCCCGGCCGTCGGTGGCCCGCAGCACGGCTTCGACGAAACCGGGGTCGGACGGGTCGAGCGCGATATCGGCGCCGAACGCGAGGGCTCGCGCACGCGCATTGGGCAGCGGGTCGACGGCGATGATCGGTGTGGCACCCATCATGCAGGCCAGCCGGACGGCATGGGCGCCCACCCCGCCGACTCCCCAGATGCCCACGGCCTGGGCGGAACGCACCTGCACGGTCTCGACCAGGGCGGCCTACGAGGTGGAAACGGCGTCCGGGATGATCGCCGCCTGGTCGAAGGGAAGTGTGTCGGGGATGGGGACGACGGTGTCCTCACGGGCGATCGTGTACTGGGACCAGCCACCGTCGTAGTCGACGCCGCGGCCGCGGAACGATACGCACGTGCCGCCGCTGACACAGCGGGCGCACTCACCGCAGGGCCGTCCCGCCTGCAGGGCGACCCGTGTGCCGATGGCCAGGTCCCGCTTGAGGCCGGGTCCCAGGGAATGGATGACACCGGAGAGCTCGTGCCCGAGGGTGAGCACGTTGGAGTTCAGGTGCAGCGGCGTGATGCTTCCGTCGATGAGGTGGAGGTCGGAGAGGCACACGCCCGCCGCCTTCACTTCGATCAGTACTTCGGCCGGCCCGGGTACGGGGATCTCCTCCATGACGAACTTCTTCGTGTCCAGGTGGACGCGTCCTGCCAGCATGGTGTCCATCGTTGTGATCTTTCTCGAGTAGTGGTTGCGGGTTCGGAGGGCTGTAGCGGTCCGTGGGACCACAGAGAGCTGGGGGCGGGACGGGGGCATCAGCCAGTGAGAGGCCGGGCCACGTTTGCCCTGCCGGGCTGGTGCGGGGTCGGCCGAACGGCATGCCGATCCGTCCGGCCGACCCCGTCGGTGCCCCATATCGCCGGCATTGCCGCTCGACGGCTATGGGGGCAGCCTGGGCAACGCGGTTCTGCGCGAGGACAGCGCGCTGGAACAGGGCATGGGCTCGGGATGTCTGGCGGAATGCGAGGTTCTGCAGCGCCAGTTGGAGCCCCCGCTCGGCATCGGCCCCCACGGTGAGCCAGAAGTCGGCCGCGTGGTCGGCGTAAGCCTCCGGGTGACGCAGCACGAGTTCGTCGTAGCCGGCTGCCGCGCGCTCGCGCCACTGGTTCGCCTCCTGGAACCTGTCGCATGCGTGCAACGCGGCCGCGAGGTGGCCGGCGTACTCGGGGTCGTCGCTGGCCCAGGTGAGGGGACGCAGGAGGGCGACGGCGGCCTGAGGGTCTTCGCGCAACAGCTCGACCTCGGCCAGGTGGCCCAGTGCCGGCGTGTAGTCGGGCACCCGGCGCCGGGCGGCCTCGTAGCACGAGCGGGCCGCATCGAGATCGCCCTCGCGGTGCCACATCACACCGCGTCGGAAATCCAACTGGGCGAGCGGAAACGGCGACGTCCCCTGATAGTGGCGCCGCGCCTCGCCGAACAGCCGCTCCGCCTCGGTGACCTCCCCGCGTTCGGCCTGGAGTACGGCGAGCGCGCCGAGCGTCGTGAAGTCGCTCTGCCGCTGCGCCGCTTTGCGGATCAGGGCCATGGCATCCGCGTGGCAGCCGAGGGCCTGCAGGACGACGGCTCGTTCCGCGTCCACTGTGGCCTCGTCCCCGCCGTTCCGGCCCGCCGCGCCGAGGTCGGCAACGGCCTCGGCGAAGCGGTGCAGGGTCGCCCGCGTCCTGGCGCGGGCGAGCAGGGCCGTGCCGTCCTCGGGTGCGCCGTGCACCAGCCGCTCAGCGAGGTCCGCGGCCTGCTCGTAGTCGGCGACGCGGCCCAGGATGTGGCCTCGGAGGTTGAGGAGGTCGATCAGGGCCGCCCCTTGCGCCACCGCCAACGGAGCCCCCGGCGTCCCCCCGGTACCCGCACGGCTGAGCCGTACGGCCAGGCCGTCGATCTGCCCGTGCAGATTCGTTACGGCGATGGTGCCGTTCGTCGTGACCGGCTCCCACTCCTGGGGAGACGCCCCGGTCATGCCGCTTCCTCGCGGGGAGGCATCTGTGCGGCCAGGCGGGCACCCAGGTCCGGCGGCGCCGGGTTGGGAGCGTTCAGGTGGGGGAAGGTGTCGGTGGCCAGCTGAGTGGGCTGGTCGACGCCGTCACTGATGCGCTCGCCGTCGATGCCGCCCACCAGCAGCGTGTAGAGGGTGTCCACGATGTCGTCGTTGAGCGACCGGCCACCGCAGGTCGTGTGCGGGCGGCCGGCGAGCAGGGCGGTCTCGATCTCGAAACAGCCGCCCTCTGAGAAGGGCTTGGACAGGTCGACTACGAGGAAGTCCGCCAGCAGCAGTTCGGTCAGCGGGTGAGCACCCTGCTCGTCCAGCGGCCAGGCGGTCTTGTCGTCCAGGCCGTCGTAGAAGGCCAGGTTGGCATTGAGCCGTGCGCGGTAGGTGCTCGCATAGTCGCGCCGCACACTGAAGGCGTCCTCTTCGTTGAAGAGGTCGCGGATCTCCAGATCGCTGTTGACGGTGTCGAACTTCCTGGGCGACATGACCACGTTCTTGATCTCCGGCCGGCCCATGCGCTCCAGCCGGACCGGGCGTCCACCACCGGAAGTCAGGGTCTCGCCGACGACCGCCACCAGCGAGCCGGCGGACGGGCCGAGCACCGCGGCGTCGATTTCGAGCACGATGCTCAGCGCGTTCAGGCCTTCCAGAACGTTGCTGGCATCAGACCTGAAGGCCAGCTTCCCCGTCGCCTCGGTGGCGATCACGCCCACGAAGTCGATGAAGAACGGGTCGAGCCGCGACCCGGCGAAGATCTTCAGTCCCTCGGCCTCGGTGGGCACCTCGTTGCCGACCTGGAAGGAGACTTTCCGGCCGCCGGGCGCCTGCCACGTGCCCGCCTGCACCAGGTTGCCCGTCCAGCCGACCTTCTGGGGGGCGTCGAAGGTGAAGTCGAAGACGTACTCGTCCTCGCCGACATTGAACGCCGCAGCGGCGCCCTCGCTCACGGACGTGATCGGCCGGACGCGGAAACGGTGGGTGATCACGTCGGAGAACAGGGCCGTAGGGGCCGAGGCAGGGAGCACGTTGAGGACGAGCACCAGGTTCCCCGGCCGCGCAGACGATCTTCCCGCACCCACGGCCCGCTCACCCCACCCCCCGGAATTGCGCAGCGGAGTCTCGGTCCGCCGCAAGCCACGTCTTGGCTGCTCAGCAGGCCGGCGCACCCAGGCCGCGACCAGAACTGGTGAGCTGAACCTCAGCGCTGCGGACCCTTGCATTCGACATTTTCGGACATTCTCTGATATCACTGTACTTCCATACAGCGTATGGAACTCAGCGGAGAGCCGCCGGATCGACGGCCTCCATTTCGACTGACGGTCGTCGGCTGTGCCCTCACGAGGGGTGAACTCGCCGATACGGCTTCGACATAGATGGGGCGCACCGCATCACCTGCACAGCAATCGCTGGGTTTGCGGACGACGCCAATACGAAGGAGATAACCATGAGGAAGCTCACGAAGCGCATTTCTCTCGCTGCCGCCTCCGCCGCGGTCGCGGGTGGCGCCGTTCTCGGCGCCGGGGGCACCGCATCGGCCGCGGTTCCCGAGTCTGCGCACGTGCAGCGCCCGGCCGTCAGCGTCAGGGCCGACGACTACCGCGGTGACCGCGGTGTCACCTACCGGCACAACTCCGAGGAGGGCTACCGCTGGGACGGACACCGCGGGCGACAGTACGGCGACCACTACACCACCTCCGACCGGTACGACCGCCGCGGCCACTTCTACTACTACTGGGACGACGAGGACCGCTGCTGGAAGCACGACCGCAACCACCGCTACGACTGGGACCGGCACGACCACGACTCGAACCGGTACGACCGCGACTGGGACCGGTACGACCACAACTGGGACCGGTATGACCGCGACTCGAACCGGTCCGACAATGACCAAGGCGGCGACAACCGGTAATACACGCGCCGTCGGCACGGGTGGGCTCAGACCGTGCACGTCGCCGTGACAACCGCCCGCGGCAGGGAAGGCGGACGCTGATCTCGCGATCAGCGACTCCTGACCGCACCCAGGAGGCAGGCAGGAGGGGCTGAGCGGCACCCTCCTGCCTGCCTCCGCCGACATTCCATACAGCGTACGGAACGGGTGATACCGTACAGCGCGTGAAACGTCCGGGCCGGCTTCGTTCGGCCGTGAGGCCCCCCTGGGCGGGCCTCACGGGTCTGCTCGTCGGAGTGGGCAGCAGCACCGACGAGAGCCGCGGCCGGCAACGAGGTGAGAACGGCTGCCGCGCGGCGAGATCCGTTCACCTTGATCACGTTCTTTGAAGTGAGGGAAGACCGCACATGACAGCCGCGCCCACGGCCACCGGCGGCCTCCGCTCCCGATGGCGACGCATCTCCGGCTCGATGAGCCGCGCCGAGTGGGGCCGCGCAGCCGGGATGGCCGCCTTCATCGTCGCGCTCCATGTCATCGGATGGTTCACGCTGGTGGCGATCGTGGCCCCCGAGCACTACAGCCTGGGTACCCAGGGCTTCGGGATCGGCATCGGGGTGAGCGCCTACACCCTGGGCATACGGCACGCGTTCGACGCCGACCACATCGCCGCGATCGACAACACCACCCGTAAGCTCATGGACGAAGGCCGACGTCCCCTGTCGGTCGGCTTCTGGTTCTTCTTGGGGCACTCCAGCGTCGTGTTCGTGCTGGCCCTGCTGCTCTCCCTGGGCGTCAAATCCCTTGCCACACCGGTCCGCGAGGACAACTCCGAGTTGCACCACGTCACCGAGCTGATCGGCACGACCGTCTCCAGGACGTTCCTCTACCTCATCGCCATCATCAACATCGTCATCCTTGTCGGCATCGGGAAGGTGTTCCGGCAGATGCGGTCCGGCCACTTCGACGAGGCCGCGCTGGAGCAGCAGCTCAACAACCGCGGCCTCATCAACCGCCTGCTGGGACGTGTGATGAAGTCGATCACCAAGCCGTGGCAGATGTATCCACTCGGCCTGCTGTTCGGTCTCAGCTTCGACACCGCCACCGAGGTCGCCCTGCTGGTGCTGGCCGGCTCCGGAGCCGCCTCCGGCCTGCCCTGGTACGCCATCCTCTGCCTGCCGGTCCTTTTCGCGGCCGGCATGAGCCTGCTGGACACCATCGACGGTTCTTTCATGAACTTCGCCTACGCCTGGGCCTTTCCCAAGCCGGTACGGAAGGTCTACTACAACCTCACCATCACCGGCCTGTCCGTCGCCGTCGCCCATCGGCACTGCCGAGCTGCTGGGCCTGCTCGTCGACAAGGCCGGCCTGCACGGCGCGTTCTGGGACTGGATCAGCGGCCTGGACCTGAACACCGTCGGCTTCGTCATCGTCGGCCTGTTCTTCGCCACATGGGCTGCTGCCCTGGCCGTGTGCAAGCTCGGCCGTATCGAGGAGAAGTGGACCGCCGGGATGCGGCCCGCCGAGCAACAGGTCGACTGACAGCGGGGGGAAGCGTGAGCCCGGCCGGAGGGCGCGGTTGTCGTCACGGGGCCCGTCGGCGCCCTGGTCCCGTTCCCGTGTCCTGACACCTCTGCGGAAAATCCGTCACAGCCACCTCGGTGAAGGGATGGGCGCCGGTACTCGGAAGAGCACCGGCGCCCACGGCATGGGGCCTGTCACCGCCGTGCGGCGGCAGTGCCGTCAGGCCCAGGCGACGGCGTCCTCGACGGGCACGCGAGGCAGCCGCGGGAACCACGGGTCCGCACCGGGGTGACCGATGTTGACCACCAGATGCGAGCGCCAGCTGGTAGCGGCGAAGAACTCCCCGTCCACGCCGGCCTTGTCGAAGCCCGCCATGGGACCGGCCGCGAGCCCCGCCGCGCGGACCGCGAGCAGGAAGACCCCGGTCTGCAGTGCCGAGTTGTAGGCGGCAAGGCTCTCGCGCCCGTCGATCTGGTCGGCGAACGCCGCTCGCAGCATGTCGCCGCGAGCCGGGAAGACTGTCGGCATCTGCTCGTGGAAGTCGACGTCGTACGCCAGGATCGCCACGGCCGGCGCACTGAGCGTCTTGGCCCTGTTGCCCTCGTCGAGATGCCGGACCAGTCGCTCCTTGCCCTCGCGGGTGCGCACGAAGAGCACGCGCAGAGGCTGGCCGTTGGCGGCGCTCGGCGACCAGCGGGCGAGTTCCCAGATCATGGCGAGTTCGTCGTCGGCAACGGCCACCTCGGCGAAGGTGTTCGCGGTGCGGGCCTCGGTGAACAGCACCTTTCGTCCGGCGTCGTCGAGGACATCGAGGGCCTGCGGTTCGCGGTCGGTCATGCTCATCATTTCTCTCTTACTTCGGTTGTGTGTGGTGCCGGGGCGGGTTGACCGCCCCGGCACCACCCCGTGGGGACGGGGTTTGCGGAGCCGGGCGGGGCACAAGGACCTGGTGCTGTCACGTGGGCCTGTGGTCCCCTGGCCGACTCATGTGTGGTGAGTTGACCGCTTGTTCCGCTCCGCGCCCAACCGGGCGAAGTAGGCGATCAGTTCGGGGTTGTCGACCGCCGCGGGGTTCAGGACCTGCTCGGCGGGGGCACCCTGGAGCAGACGCTTGACGGGAACCTCGAGCTTCTTGCCGGTCTTCGTGTGCGGGAGAGCCGGTACAGCGATGATCTCGTCGGGGACGTGACGGGGTGAGGCGCCGGCGCGGATCGCGTCGCGGATCCGGTCGCGCAGGGAGTCGTCCAGACCGACCCCGTCGGCGAGGACCACGAAGAGCGGCATCCAGTAGCCGCCGTCAGGTTCCTCCGCGCCGATGACGAGGGCCTCGGTGATCTCGGGGAGATGTTCGACGACGTCGTGGATGTCGGCACTGCCCAGGCGCACGCCGTTGCGGTTCAGGGTGGCGTCGGAGCGGCCGTGGACGATCACCGAGCCGTGCGAGGTGAGCGTGATCCAGTCGCCGTGCCGCCACACCCCGGGGTAGGCGGCAAAGTAGGCGTCGCGGTAGCGGCTGCCGTCGGGGTCGTTCCAGAAGTACAGCGGCATGGACGGCATGGGGCGAGTGACGACCAGTTCGCCGACCTGATCGAGGACAGGGGTGCCCGTCGCGTCGTAGGCGGCCAGCGCCACGCCCAGGCTGGGGGCGGACAGCTCCCCCGCCCAGACGGGGGTCGTGGAGGCGCTGCCGGCGAAGCCGGAGACGATGTCCGTGCCGCCGCTGGTGGAGGCCAGCTGGACGCCGGCGCCCACGTGGTCGCGGACCCAGGGGTAGGCGGATGCGGGCAGAGCGGAGCCGGTGCAGCCGACGACGCGGATGGCCGACAGGTCGTGCGCGGAGGGTTCGATGCCCAGTTTGGCCATGGCCAGCAGGTACTGGGGGCTGGTGCCGAAGACGGTGACCCTGTGACGGGCCGCCAGCTCCCACAGGACATCCGGACGCGCCTGCGGTGCCGGGCTGCCGTCGTAGGTGCAGGTGGTGGCACCGGTCAGCAGGGTGGAGACGACCAGGTTCCACATCATCCAGTGGGTGGTGGTGTACCACAGCAGGCGGTCGCCGGTGCCCAGATCGGTGTGCAGGCCGAGCATCTTGAGGTGTTCGAGCAGGACCCCGCCGTGCCCATGGACGATGCCCTTGGGCAGGCCGGTGGTGCCGGAGGAGAAGACGACCCACAGAGGGTGGTCGAACGGCACCGGGGCGATGGTGAGGTACTCGGCGCGGGTGGCCGCGTCCTCCCAGGGCACGGTCAGCCCCGAGTTCCCGCCCTCGGGCCAGGCAAGGCCCACGTGGTCCACGAGCACCGTGGCCTTCAGCGTCGGCAGGGCGGCGGCGAGTTCGAGCGAGGCGGCGCGGCGATCGTGGGTGGTGCCGTTGAACAGGTAGCCGTCCGCGGTGATGAGCACCGTGGGTTCGAGCTGGGCAAAACGGTCGGCGGCGGCCTTGGGTGCGTAGTCCTGGCCGCACACCGACCACACCGCGCCCAGGCTTGCGGTGGCGAGGAAGGCGACGATGGCGTGGGGGGTGTTGGGCAGATAGCCCACCACCCGGTCGCCCTGTCCGACGCCCAGGTCGCGCAGGCTGGCAGCGACGGAGGCGACCCGGGCGCGCAGCTCCCGGCCCGTGATCTCGTAGCCGGCTCCGGTCTCGTCCAGGGCGGTGATCGCGGGAGCGTCCGGCTGCAGGTTGCGCAGCGCGTGGTGGGCGTAGTTGAGGGTGGCGCCGGGGAACCAGCGGGCGCCGGGCATGGTCTCCTCGGCCAGCACCCGCTCGTACGGAGTCGTCGCGGCGATGTCGAAGTACTCCCACACCGCGGCCCAGAACCCTTCGAGGTCGGTGACGGACCAATGATGCAGGGCCCGGTAGTCCGTGGGGTCCTGGATCCCTTCGGCGCCCCGGTGCCGGGCCGCCCATCGGGCGAAGTCCGCGATACGGCTGCGCACGGCCGACTTCGGGTCGGGAGTGAAGAAGGGTTCCGGATACGGCGCCAGGTGCGGGGTGGTCATGGTGTGGTGCTCCTTGTCACGGGCCGGGCGTCGGCGGTGCGGCGGGCCGTGTGCAGCAGGGGGGCCCAGGCGACGGTCTCCGTGAAGTCACCGGTGCCGGACGGGACGATGTCCATCACGACGCGGTCGGGGCGCAGCAGGACGGCGTCGGCACGGCCGCGTGCCAGCCAGCCGGCCAGGGTGCCGTCGTCGCCCAGGTCGTCGACGTGGATGGTCGGGGCGCCCAGCGCCGCGGCCACGGCCGCCATCTGCACCGTGGGCGGAACAGCGGTCAGAACCGCGAAGGAGTCCCCGAGGACGTCATCGAGGCGCACTCGCCTGCCGTCATGTCGTATCCAGGGCTGCGGGCAGAAGGTGCCGGCCAGCACGCGGCCGGTCAGCCTGGGGCGGCGCCGTACGAGTGGACCGGCGGTCAGGGCGGGGCTGAGGTCACGGCTCACCGCCTCGGTCACGCCGGGGATGCGACAGACCGTGCCCACGACGGCCCGGCGGAACGCCGCACCGCGGTCCTGTCCACCGGTCATGGCCCAGCCGACGGCGACCGCCACGCGGATCACATGACGGGCGTGCGGCTTGCGCTCGCGTTCGTAGGTGTCCAGCAGCCCGTCGTGTGCGCCCTGTTGGAGGACGCGGGCGAGCTTCCAGGTGAGGTTGCGGGCGTCGCGCAGGCCCGCGCATAGACCCTGCCCGACGAAGGGCGGGGTGAGGTGGGCGGCGTCGCCCAGCAGGAAGACACGCCGCCTGCGCCACCGGTCGGCGAGACGGGCCTGGAAGGTGTACTGAGCCTGCCGTATCACCTCGAAGTCCTCGCCCTGCGAGGCGTCGGGCGGCAGGTCCACCCAGGGGGCGACCAGCTCGCGCAGTCGCTCCCATCCGTCCGGGCCGTCCAGACTCTGGTCGTCGGCCAGTCGGAACTCCCAGCGGTAGCGGTCCTCGCCGACGCGCATGAAGGTGGCCGGCCGGGTGGGGCAGCAGATCTGCTCGGCGCCTTCCCAGGTACGCACCGGGCGGCTGGTGCGCACGTCGATGACCCGCCAGCTCTCCTCGAAGTGCAGGTCCTCCCACACGGCGCCGATGGCATCACGGGTGAGGCTGCCCGCACCGTCGCAGCCGAGGACGGCATCGGCCCACAGGTGCTCCTCCTCGTCGTTGCCGTCGCGCCGGAAGGTGACCCGGACCGGACCCGTCGGATCATTCGGTCCGTCGGTGTCCCGTGGGACGGGCTGGGTGACGGACACCACCTCCACCCCGCTCCACAGCTCGCATTCCGGGCGCCGCTTCAGGGCGTCGCGCAGCAGGCGTTCCAGCTCGGGTTGGTCGAACATGCTGGTCTGCGGGAAGCCGTGGTGTCCGTGCAGGGACCGCGGGAACTCGGTGATCACGCGGCGCCGGGCGTCCAGCAGCCGCAGCCCGGGCGCCGGGCGGGCGATGGCGGCGAACTCCTCGTGGACACCGACGCTCTGCAGGATCCGGCGGATCTCGTCGTCCACGACGACCGCGCGCGGCAGGGGGTAGATGTCCCCGTGGCGTTCGAGGAGCAAGCTGCGCACTCCGTGCCGGGCGAGCAGCAGGGCGGCCGTGACCCCGACGGGTCCCGCTCCGATGATCACCACCGGCCTCTGGGATGCGGCCTTCATGGAGCGTCCGTAACGGGGGTCCGCTGCTCGCCGAGTTCGATCCGCCCGTCCGGGGTGGCGATCGTGGCGGTGATGAGGTCACCGTTCTGCAGGTAGAGGGGGTTCTTGGCCTGGCCCTTGAAGAACGCCTTCCACTTCAGTGCGGGCGGCAGCAGCGCAGCGATCTTCTCGGCCGGCTTGGGCGGGGCCTTCAGGGCGGTACCGCCGGGAGTGCCGGTCAGCAGCAGGTCGCCCGGGTCCAGGGTCTGGAAGCGGGCGAGCAGGGTGAGCGCCTGTGCGGGGCGTACGATCATGTCGGCCAGGGTGCGGTCCTGGCGCGACACGCCGTTGACCGACAGCCGCAGCCGCAGGTTCAGCAGATGGGCGAAGTCCTCGGGCTCCAGCAGGGCCAGGTACGGCCCCGTCGGCGTGAAGGTCGGATAGGACTTGCTCTCGTAGAACTGGGTCTTGGTCAGCTGGACGTCGCGGGCGCTGACGTCGTTGGTCAGGACAAGGCCGGCGACGTAGCGCGGCAGGTCCTGCTCCTCGACGACGGTGCCCACGGGCAGGGTGGCGCCCATGACGAGGCCGAGTTCCACCTCGTAGTCGAGGAACTTCACGTGCGCGGGGCGGATGATCGGGTCGTGGGGGCCGCTGACCGAGCCGGACGCCTTGCGGAAGAAGGTGGGCGGGATGTCGCCGGTGAAGCCCGAATCCTTGGCGTGGCTGCGGTAGTTGACCATCTGGGCGACCACCCGGCACGGGGTGGTGACCGGAGGCAGCGCCACCAGGTCGGCGACGGGCGTGCCGCTCTCGGCGGAGGCGGCGGCTTCGCGGACAGCCTCCCGGTCGGCCAGCAGTTCGGCGGTGGTGACGGCCTTGGTCTCGACGCGGACGGCGCGCTCGTCCCGGACGACCCACCAGCCGTCGGAGGTGCGCAGAACGTTGGTGCTCATGAGCTCATCGCTTTCATCAGGCCCAGCAGGCGTGCGGGGTCGAGTTCGTTGTCGCCACGCAGGGCCGTCATGACCTCGCGCAGCTTGGCGGGGGACGGGCTGGCGCCCAGGAAGTCGCGGGTGACCGGCGGGCCCCACTGGGCCAGGCCGCTCGCCGACATCGGGGCCCAGCCGGGGTCCAGGTCGCAGGAGAAGAGGTCGCCGTCGGCGAAGTGCTCCAGCATGAAGTGGTCGGGGTCGCGCCAGTAGTCGAACAGCTGGCTGCCCTGGATGTGCCGGCCGATGCCCCAGCTGCGCCTGTAGCCCCGCTCGGCCAGGTACTCCCCACCGGCGGCGATCGTGTCGAGGTCGGTGACCTGGTAGGCCGAGTGGACGTAGCCGGTGCCAGGCCCCAGGTGCAGGGCCAGCGTGTGGTGATCGACGGCCACGCTCCCCTGGTCGCACCGGATGAACGCCATCGTCGGCCCGCGCCCGCGCTGCCCGTCCAGGAACAGGAAGTCGGACACGATCATCCCGAGGGTGTCCAGGTACCAGTCCAGGGTGCGGGCGAACACCCGTGTTTCCAGCACCACATGGCCCAGCCGCTGGATGCGGGACGGCTCGCGGGGCGGACGCTGGGTGGCGTTCGTACGACGGTGATCGGTACCGAAGTTGAGGATCAGCGGCTCCTGCTCGGGCAGGGCGGGCAGCTGCTCGGCGCAGTGCACGACCCGGACCGGCAGGCCCGAGGGATCGAGCAGGGCGACCGACTGCCCGCCGCCCGGTACGCCGATGTCCCGGACGGTACTGCCGGTGGCGCTGGCCAGCCGGTCCAGGTCGGCCCGCTCGGTCGCGCGGAACGCCGGCCCGATGAACCGGGACGCACGCCCCCGCCGGATGACCATGCAGGGTGAGCCCGCGAAGGTGCCGCGCAGCCACAGCTCCCCCTCGGTGCGGGCGGCGATCGCGAACCCGAAGTCACGCGCGAAGACCTCGGCCCGGTCCAGGTCCGGCTTCTCGAACTCGAGCCAGGCCAGATCCGCCGCCTTGATCACGGGATTCCGGGAACGTCCGGGGTGCTCTCCGCGCAGGGCCCCCTGCTCACTGTGGAGGTCTTGGTGGGGCGTCTGGGGAGCGGCCCTGTTAACGGGGGTGTGGGACATGGTGTCCTCCAAGCAACACTGCTGTAATGAGGAAATCATCAACTTTGCCGTTACCCATCGTCAATAGAGTGGACCCAAATAATTGATAATCTCATCAGTAATGGCAGACTCATCGCGGCGGTTGTTACACTCGCCGTATGCCGACGTCAGCCCCGCCTAAGAACCGCTTCGAACGGCGCCGTGCCGAGACGCGTCAGGCGCTCGTCCGTGCGGCCCGGCAGATCCTCGCGGAGACCGGGGACACCAGCGCCACCATCCAGGCGATCGCCGAGCGCGCGGACGTCGGTTTCGGCTCCTTCTACAACCACTTCGAGTCCAAGACGGAGCTGTTCGACGCCGCGGTGACAGACGCCCTGGACGAGTTCGGGCAGGTCATAGACGAGCGCGTACAAGGAATCGACGACCCGGCCGAGCTCGTCGCCGCGGGCTTCCGGCTCACCGCCCGCATGGCCGACTCGCACCCTGAACTCATGCGGATCCTGCGTGACCGCGGTCTGGCCTACATCCACTCCGAGCGCGGACTCGCCCCGCGAGCCCTGCGCGACCTGGAGAACGGCATCGCCTCGGGCCGCTTCACCTCCCGCAACGCGACCACCGCCCTGTCCGCCTTGGGCGGCACGCTGATGTCCCTCGTGGCGCTGCGGCTGGCCCGCCCCGACCTCGACGGGGACGAGGCCGCCTCGGACCTGGCCGAAATGGTCCTGCGCATGCTGGGCGTCCCGCCGGACGACGCCCATGAGGTCACCCGGCGCCCCCTGCCCGGCCTCGGTTGAGCCGGAGCACCGGCTCTGCGCCAGGCCCCGTGGACACCGGAAGCCGTGAGCGCCACCCCCTCCGCCGGTGGCCGCGCGGACCCTCGTCCTCGACCACGACCAGGCCGTGAGGCCGGGCTCCTCCCAGGCACCGCGCAGCCAGATGCGGCCAGCTGAGGCTTCACGGTCCACCAGGACGGCGTAACGTCGTCAATGTGGACTTCACCGCGGACAGTCTCCCTCTTGCGCTGCGCGTGAACTCAGCCCGCGAGCGGACGAGCTGATCCACGACGTAGAGGAATGCCTGCGGCGCGAGGTCCCCGACCTGTGGGACGAACCAGACATCGCACAGATGACGGGGGAGAATGTCGCCGAGCACGTCGTCGCACTACTTTTCGGCATCGAGCACGGCATCGAGCCAAGGCGGATCGATCCGCCAGCCGCCGACGCAGAGCGCGCGCGTCGGCTGGCTCAGCGCGGGAAGCCGGTCACAGCGATGCTGCGCGCCTTCCGGCTCGCACAGGGCCGTGTCCTCGACCGGCTGCTCGAGGAACTGCTCCGGCTCAGCAGCGATGCCGAGCCGATCAACGCGGCGACACGCAAGCTGATCGCGCTGGCGACCGAGTACATGGACCGCATATCGGAGACGGGCGTCCTGGCCTTCCAAGAGGAGCGGGATCGCCGGGTGCAGTGGCGGCTGTCGGTGGTGAACGAGGCGAGCGTACGAGTCGGGACGACCCTGGACATCGCCCGCACCGCCCAGGAGTTGGCGGACCTGGCCACCGACCACTTCGCCGACGCCGTCACCGTCGACCTCCTCGACACGTCTTTCGGGGAAGAGCCTCCTGCGAAGGGCACACTCGTGGTCCGCCGGGTCGCCCAGCGGTCGGTGATGGACGGTTACCCCGAGACGACCTATCTGGAAGCGATCTCCGGGGAGTCGTCGGTTCCGCCGCAGCAGCTCCACAGGTATCCGGACGGATCACCACCGGCTCGCGCCCTGGTCACCGGCCGGCCCTCACGGCACCACCTCGGTCCGTCCGCATCAATGCTGCTGGTACCGCTGTGCGCCCGTGGGACCACGCTGGGTGTCGCTCAGTTCTTCCGTCACCACAAGCTCGACGCGTACGGGGACGAGGACCTGCTCCTCGCCCAGGAGATCGCGGCCAGGGCCGCGGTGGCCATCGACAACGCCTCGCGCTACACGCACGCACGTGCCACCGCCCTCGCCCTCCAGCGCAGTCTGCTCCCGCGCAGTACACCCGCGCAGTCCGCCGTGGAGGTCGCCTGCCGCTACCTGCCTGCTGCCGCCCAACTCGGCGTGGGCGGCGACTGGTACGACGTCATCCCGCTGTCCGGTGCCCGGGTCGCCCTCGTCGTGGGCGACGTGGTCGGCCACGGCATCCACGCCGCCGCCACCATGGGCCGACTGCGGACCGCCGTGCGCACCCTCGCCGACATCGACCTGCCGCCCGACGAACTCCTCACCCACCTGGACGACGTCGTCATCCGCCTGGCCGCCGAAGTCTCTGCCCAAACGGACACCGAATCCGCGGGGGACATCGGGGCCACCTGCCTGTACGCCGTCTACGATCCCGTCGCCGGCCGCTGCACCCTCGCCCGCGCGGGCCACGTGCTGCCCGTCGTGATGACCCGGGACGGAACCGCCGACATCCTCGAGCTGCCCGCCGGCCCGCCACTCGGCCTGGGCGGCCTGCCGTTCGAGGCGGCGGAGATCGACCTGCCCGAGGGCAGCCTCATCGCCCTCTACCCCGACGGCCTGATCGAGGCCCTCGACCACGACGTCGAGGCGGGCCTCACCCGACTGTGCCACGCCCTCGCGCACTCCCCCGCCTCCCTGGAGGCGACCTGCGACACCGTCCTCGAAGCGCTGTTGCCCGCAGACCGACCGCACGACGACGTGGCACTCCTCCTGGCCCGCACCCACACCCTCGGAGACCGTCAGGTCGCCACCTGGGACGTGGATGCCGACCCGGCCGAGGTCGCCCGGGCCAGAGCGAGCGTCTCCGAGCAGCTGACCACCTGGGGACTGGAGGAACTCGACTTCACCACCGAACTGGTCGTCAGCGAACTCGTCACCAACGCCATCCGCTACGGCCGGCCCCCCATCCAGCTGCGTCTCATCCACGATCGCACCCTCATGTGCGAGGTCGCGGATGCCGGCAGCACGACTCCGCACCTGCGCCGGGCCCGTGTCTTCGACGAGGGCGGGCGAGGTCTGTTCCTCGTCGCCCAACTCTCCGAACACTGGGGAACGCGCCATGCCCGAAGTGGCAAGACAGTCTGGGCGGAGTGCGCCCTGGCCGCGCCGGAGCTCTTCTCAGACGCGGCAGCGCTGGACGTGGAGGGTATTCCCGGGGTCGTATGAGCACCATCTCGCCCGGCCCGCCGAGACGATCGCGAGGTTCCTCGGGGGCTTCGCCTGGCTGACGATGCAGCACCCAACGAAGGCACCTTCGCCATCTGCTCCTTCTGGTACGTCGAAGCCCTCACCCGCGTCGGAGGGCACGCTCCCGGGCGTCGGGCAGCGGGTCGACGGCGATGATCGGCGCGGCGCCGGCCAGGCGGGCAACGCGTTGGACGAAGCCCGTCTTGCCTTCGAGAAGATGCTCACCTACGCCAACCATTTCGGCCTGTACGCCGAGGAGATCAGCCACACCGGAGAGCAACTGGGCAATTCATCCAAGCGTTCACCCACCTCGCCCCTCATCAGCGCCGCCTTCAACCTCGACCACGCGCTGGGCTGACGGGCGGGCCCGGCGGCGTCCCTGGAGCAGTCACCGTGCGAGCCTCCGATACCCGGCTCATGCTGGGCGCCTACGCCGCGCTCGGCGCACTGATCCCCCACCTCGGCACGGCACGCCTGATTGACCCCCCTACCGGCAGAACGCCCATCTTCCGCGGGCCGCGCCACCTGCCCGTCCAACTGTGAGGTCTGTCGGGTCACGGCGTCGTCAGGATCGCACCAGAGATCGCGGCACCTTGATGCTCCGTGAGCGCAGCCATTCGCCGAGTGCTTTGGCCTGCGAGTCCAGCCGCAGTGTCGAGGTGGCGCCGGTCCCGAGCAGTCCTCGGACGAGGAAGTTGACCGCGCCCAGGTTGGGGAGTTCGTGGCGCGAGATCTCCAGTCCGCGTGTTTCGGGAAGAAGGCGTCGCAGTTCGTCGACGGTGAGGGTCGACCTGAGCCAGTCCCATGCCGCACCGTCGCGTACCCAGACGCCGAGATTCGCGTCGCCGCCCTTGTCGCCGGAGCGGGCGTGCACGATCTCACCGAGTGGGGCGACGACGAGTTCGTCCGCCCGGGGCACAGGCACCGATGGCGCGAGCGCCTGCTCGGCCTGCGGCATCACCTCGCCACCGGCGCCGTCCGGGTTGCCGGGGACGATGATCTCGGTCGTGCCGTCGTAGTGGTGGACCGTGTGCTGGAGCATCCGCTGGTCGAGCAGTGCCGGCCAGTAGACACCGAACGCGGACCCCGGTTGCGGAGGGCCGAGGGAGTACAGCCCGGGATAGCTGGACAGGGCCAGCTCGACCACGCGCGACGAGAAGCCGCGCCCGGCGGCCTGCTGCGTCCCCTGCACAGTGATCCTGAGCAGCTCGGTTCCCGCGTTCTGTGTGTCAGGATCGGGCTGGGCCCGCCCGATGCGCTCGACGGCGACCGCGTCGAGCCCGCGGGCGGCCTCGGCGTAGCGGTGGACGAATCCCTCCAAGAGGGCGGCCTTCGCGTCGAGGTCCGTGCCGGTCAGCGCGAGGATCGCGCTGTTCGTCCAGCCTCCCACCCCTGTGATCGCGACCTTGGTCGTCCTGGATGGCGCCGAGCCTCGCACGCCGCTGATCCGGACGCGGTCCTCGCCGACGTCTGCCAGCGTGGCGGTGTCCAGGTGGGCGGTCACGTCGGGGTTGAGATAGGCGGGTTCACCGATCTCGTAGAGCAGTTGGGCGGTGACCGTGTCCTGGGTGACCACGCCGCCGGTGCCCGGGTTCTTGGTGATCACCGAGGAGCCGTCGGCGGCGATCTCGGCGATCGGGAACCCCGGCTCCACGAGGTCGGGGACGGAACGGAACCCGGAGAAGTTGCCGCCGGTCGCCTGAGGCCCGCACTCGATGACGTGTCCGGCGGCGACCGCGCCGGCGAGGGCGTCGTGGTCGTCAGGCGTCCAACCCCACCACCAGGCGGCGGGACCGACGACCCGGGAGGCGTCGGTGACGCGGCCCGTGACGACGATGTCGGCGCCGTCGTGGAGGGCGCGCGCGATGCCGAAGCCGCCGAGGTAGGCGTTGGCCGTCAGCGGCTGGTGCGGCCAGTCCGACAGCGGCTGACCACTCGTCAGGTGCGGCAGGCAATGGCCCACTTGCCGCAGACCGTCGAGGCTGCCGAAGACGTCGTCGCCTTCGATATGGGAGACCCGCAGGTCGTGACCCTGGCGTGCGATCAGTTCGCGGGTCGCGGCGGCCAGCCCGGCGGGGTTGAGTCCTCCGGCATTGACGACGAGCCTGATCCGGTTGTCGACGAGGTGCTCGAGCGCCACGTCGAGGTGCTGCAGGAAGGTGGTCGCAAAGCCCTTCGTGCTGTCCTTGGCGCGCGCCTTCCCGAGGATCAGCATCGTGACCTCGGCGAGGTAGTCACCGGTGAGGACGTCGATGCCGCCCGCTCGGGCCATGTCGGCCATGGCCGAGGCGCGGTCGCCGTAGAAGCCGGAGCAGTTCCCGACGCGGAGGGGGCGCCGACCCCGTTCTGATGCTGACGTCATGCCAAATCTTCCGGTGCAGAGGAGCGAAGACCGCCGACGTTCTCTCCCTCGGCCCTGCTGACCAGTACCGTCCCTTCGAACCCCACCTCGCCGGAGGGGTGTTCCTCGGCGAGCTCAAGGGTCATGCGGTCGCCCTCGATGTGGGTCACCCGCGCGGTATAGGCCAGGTTGGCGGGCACACAGACGGGCTTGCGCAGGCGGTAGGCGACCTTCGTCACGCGCCAGTCGGGGCCGAGAGCCTCGGTGACACAGCGCAGGGCAAGCGCCGCTCGCAGGTGGGAGTGCACCACGAGACCGCCGTGGCCCTCCTCGCGTGCGTAGGGCTCGTCGAAGTGGATGCGGTGGGGGTTCCAGGTGACCGCGCTGTAGCGGAACAGCTGAAAGGCCGTAGCCGTGTGCTTGAGCCGTGGGAGCGTGTCCCCGACCTGGTAGTTGATGGACACTACGACTCCTGCAAGGGGTTGCGCAGTACGACGGTGCGCCGGTTGCGGTTGAGGACGGCACCCTGGGCGGACGTGAACGTGTGGAGGGTGGTGACGAACACGCAGGTGCCGCCGCGGGTCTGCTTGGGAGTGACCGCCTCGAGGGTGGTTTCGAGCATGACCTCCGTGCCCGCGGTCACGGGGTTGACCAACTCCATCTCTTCGCCGGCGCCCATGGCGCGCAGCCCGAGGTCGCCGTCACCGAGGGGTGTGTCACCGCCGAGGGGGGTTCCGTCGGGCTGAAGCTGGGCCTCGGGGGTGCCGATCCCCCACTCCACGATCGCGGCGAGCATGTTCGGTGGCGCCACGACATCCGCGTACCCGGCCGAACGTGCGACCGCGGCGTCGTAGTGGACCGGGTCCGCGGCGCCGATGGTCAGTGCGTAGCGGCCGATGCTCACTGCGTCCAGCGTGCCGAGGCTCCGGCGCGAGAGGACGGCTCCGGTCCGCGGCTGGGTCTGGTCGTAGTACTCCGCCAGCGGAGTACCGGGTTCAGGTGTGAACATGCCTGGGATCCTCATCATTGATCTGGGTGCCGGCTTCGCCGGCCGCATCCGCGTGGCCGGCAAGCTCCGCGAGAACCTCCCGCGTCGACTCGCCCAGCGGCGGGGCGGCCCGCAGCGGGCCCACCGGCGAGTCGCTGAGCCTCAGAGGGCATCCCGCAACCGGCACCCGGCCCCTGGCGGGGTGCTCGACGTACTGGATCATGCCGCGCTGGATCAGGTGCTCGTCGGAGTCGACCTCGCGGATCGACTTGACCGGCGCGCAGGGCACACCGGCGGCCTGCAGGTCCCGCACCAGCTCGGCCCGCGTCCGCGTCCTGGTGAGGGAAGAGACCTGCTCGTCGACCGCGTCGATGTGGGCGACCCGGTCCTTCTGCGTGCGGAACCTGGGGTCGTCGAGCAGCGTCGGCGACGCTACGCCGACTCGCCTTCAACCGCGGAGTCACGTTCAAGGACGCCTTTGCCGTGGCCACGCCCCTGTTGGCATCCGACGGCAGGCCGATAGCGGCGATCAGTGCGGCCCTCGACCCCGCAGAAGCGGATCGTCTCGACGACGTCGGCGAGGAGCTCAAGAAGGCAGTCGCCGTTCTCGGCCCCCGGTACGGGCTCAACCACGCCTGATCCCCCGCGTCGGCGGGCGACCCGGCTGTCGCCCGCCGGTGATATCCAGCCATCGCGGCAAACGCCGCCGCCCGCTGCACCCTCATGCGCGCGGCCAACACGGCTCACCAAGACCCTTGTCACCTTCTCGGCCGTGAACGGTCGAGCTTGTGTACTCGGTCGTTCACACCTCGTCGCGCTCCCGACTGTCCCCTACGACAGGACGGTCACGGGTCGCATCCACCCTTAACCCCTTTGGTTTAGGGGGAGGGTGCGGGTGCGGTGACGAACACCCACGCCGAGCGTGCGCGGTCGCGCACGCTGACCCCGGCGACGACGTCAGCGGGGCCGGCGAGCCCGCACCAACGACAGCAAAAATGGTCCCGGCTGGGCCGGTTGGCCCGCTCGATGTGGCCG
>NZ_JBITGS010000021.1:0-41943 GCF_044457265.1 Streptomyces sp. NPDC050564
CGGGCGGCCCCCCCGCCCGTCGATACACCCCCAGCTCCCCCCCCCCCCCCCGCGGCCACACCCCCCCCCCCCCCCCCCCCCCCCCCCCCCCCCCCCCCCGCGGGGGCGCCCCCCCCCCCCCCCCCCCCCCCTCGCTACGTCTGCCCGGCTAGACCCACGTGTCCAGCCACATCCGCGACCGCCACTGGTCGATCGGGATCGCGGTGCCCGTGTACAGGGGCCAGAAGTAGATGAAGTTCCACGCGATCAGCAGGACCAGGACGCCCGCGCCCGCCGCGCCGATGACGCGGCGGCGTTCGCCCGCGCCGGGTGGTCCGAGGATCGCGCCGATCATCATCGCGACGGCCAGGCACAGGAACGGGACGAAGACGACGGCGTAGAAGAAGAAGATCGTGCGCTCCTGGTACATGAACCAGGGGAGGTATCCGGCCGCGATGCCGCAGGCGATGGCGCCCGCGCGCCAGTCGCGGCGGAACGCCCAGCGCCAGAGCACATAGGCGATCGCGAAGCAGGCCGCCCACCACAGGAGGGGGGTGCCGAGCGCCAGCACCTCACGGGCGCACTTGTCGCCCGCGTCGGTGGGGCAGCCGTCCTTGCCGGGCAGCGGGGACTCGTAGAAGTACGAGACCGGGCGGCCCAGGACGATCCAGCTCCACGGGTTCGACTGGTAGGTGTGCGGGGACGAGAGGCCGACGTGGAACTCGTACACCTCGTGCTCGTAATGCCACAGGCTGCGCAGCCAGTCGGGGAGGAAGGCGAAGCTGCCGCCCTTGCCGTCCGTCACCGCCCAGTTGCGGAAGTAGCCGCCCTTGCCGTTGTCGGGGGAGAGGATCCAGCCGATCCAGGAGAGGAGATACACGGCCAGGGCGACCGGTACCGTCGCCAGGAACGTGATGCCCGTGTCGTGCTTGAGAGCCGCCAGGTACGGGCGGCGGGCGCCCGCGACCCGGCGCGAGGCCGCGTCCCACAGGACCGCCATCACACAGAACGCGGCGAGGATGTAGAGGCCGTTCCACTTGGTGCCGATGGCCAGGCCCAGCAGCAGACCGGCCCCCCAGCGCCAGGGTCGCCAGCCGAGGCGGGTCGTCTCGGCGATGTGCGCGTCGGGACGGACGACTCCGTCGGCGTCGGCGGGCAGCGCCGCCGCCAGCCTCGCCCGCGCCTTGTCGCGGTCGACGACCAGGCAGCCGAAGGCCGCCAGCACGAAGAACATCAGCACGCCGTCGAGCAGCGAGGTACGGCTCATCACGAAGTGCAGGCCGTCGACCGCCATCAGCGCGCCCGCGAGGCAGCCGAGGAACGTCGAGCGGAACAGCCGGCGCCCGATCCGGCACAGCAGCAGCACCGAGAGCGTGCCGAGCAGCGCCGTCATGAACCGCCAGCCGAACGGGTTGAACCCGAACATCCACTCGCCGAGCCCGATGACGTACTTGCCGACCGGCGGGTGCACCACATAGGCGGCGTCGGTCGGGATCCGCACATGGCCGTTGCCCTGCAGGATCAGGTCGTTGGCGTCCTTCGCCCAGTTGACCTCGTATCCGCGGTGGATGAGCGCCCAGGCGTCCTTCGCGTAGTACGTCTCGTCGAATATCACCGCCTTCGGGCTGCCCAGGTTCCAGAACCGCAGCAGCCCGGCGAGCAGCGTCACCAGGAGCGGGCCGCCCCAGCCCGACCAGCGCGTGATGCGCTCGGCGACCTCGTGGCGCAGCCCGATCGTGGCCCAGATGCGCGGGCTGGGCTCGGCATATGGGGGCACGAGCCGGTCGCGGACATCGCTTCTGGGCGGCGCCGTGTATCCGAAGCGGCGCAGCCGCTGCTGCCACGACGGCCGCTGCTCTTGGGCGGCCTGGCCCTGCCGGGTGTCCGTGGAGGACGCGGTACTGGTCACCGCGCCATCGTAGGGAACACGTCTGTGGGAGTCCCGTGCCTGGGCCCTGCGAGGATGGAACCGTGACAGGAACCCTTGTGTTGGCAGGCACTCCCATCGGCGACATCTCGGACGCGCCGCCACGGCTGGCCGCCGAACTGGCCGGGGCCGACGTCGTCGCCGCCGAGGACACCCGGCGGCTGCGGCGGCTCACCCAGGCCCTCGGCGTGCAGCCCGCCGGGCGCGTCGTGTCGTACTTCGAGGGCAACGAGGCGGCCCGTACGCCGGAGCTCGTCGAGGCGCTGGCCGGCGGGGCGCGGGTGCTGCTGGTGACCGACGCGGGGATGCCGTCCGTCTCCGACCCCGGGTACCGGCTGGTCGCGGCCGCCGTCGAGAAGGACATCAAGGTCACCGCCGTACCCGGCCCGTCCGCCGTGCTCACCGCGCTCGCGCTGTCCGGGCTGCCCGTCGACCGCTTCTGCTTCGAGGGATTCCTGCCCAGGAAGGCGGGCGAGCGCCTGTCGCGGCTGCGCGAGGTCGCCGACGAGCGGCGCACCCTCGTCTACTTCGAGGCGCCCCACCGGCTCGACGACACCCTTGCCGCGATGGCCGAGGTCTTCGGGACGGAGCGGCGCGCCGCCGTCTGTCGCGAGCTGACGAAGACGTACGAGGAGGTCAAGCGTGGCCCGCTGGGCGAACTGGCCGCCTGGGCCGCCGAGGGCGTACGCGGTGAGATCACCGTCGTCGTCGAGGGCGCCGCCGCGAAGGGCGCCGAGGAACTGGACGCCGCCGAGCTGGTGCGCAGGGTGCAGGTGCGCGAGGAGGCGGGGGAGCGGCGCAAGGAGGCGATCGCGGCCGTCGCCGCGGAGGCGGGAATTCCCAAGCGCGATGTCTTCGATGCGGTCGTCGCGGCAAAGAATGCAGCGCGAAGCGCCCCATAGAAGGGCAAAGGACGGTGGGGAAAGGCAAAGCTCAGACCGGGCGGCGAGCGCCTTCCGACAAGGAACGCCCAAAACGACTCCAATAGTCGACAGACCTGATGCGTTCGCGCCGGGAGAAGCGTCCACTGGTTGAAGGGACGTACCCGTCCCTCGCCCCCGTACGCGGGGGCGCTTGTCCAGCGGACAGCAGGAGCTGGCATGAGTGAGATCGCAGGGCAGACCGGCCACCGCGGTGCGGCGACCGCCGTTGTCAACGAGTCGTATTCCTTCGCCTGCATGCGCTGCGGGCACGGCTGGGAGCAGTCGTACGAGATAGAGCACCACCTCGACGCCGAGGGCAACGAGTTCGTCATGTATGTGGCCGACGGCGGGGTCGTGCCGTCGCCGCTGAGCCGGCCCACCTGCCAGAACTGCGACAGCCATGTGGTGCGCATCATGCGTCCGGGACAGGTGTCCTCGGCGCGGAACTCTCAGCAGCGGACGGTGTCGGCACGGCAGCCCGAGTCCCGGGCGGAGTCGCCCGAGACGGCGGCCGAGGAGCCCCGCGAGCCCCATGAGTCCCACCACTGGCATCTCTCCGATCTCCTGCACCCCTTCCACCACCGCAAGGCGGGCTGATCCGCCGGACGGCGGGTCGATCCGCGCGTCGGCCGTCCCGGCGGCCCGGTGGAATGGCCTCCCGGCTCCCCGCGAGGTGAGGTCGGGCATGCCCCCTTCGTAGGATCGGGGCATGCCTTCCCACGCTGAAGCCCCACCGCTGCCGGACCCCCTCCGGGTGCCGGTCGCCGACTCGCACACCCACCTCGACATGCAGTCCGGCACGGTCGAGGAGGGCCTCGCCAAGGCCGCCTCGGTCGGCGTGACGACCGTCGTGCAGGTCGGCTGCGACGTGAACGGCTCGCGCTGGGCGGCGCAGACGGCAGCCGGGTACGACGCCGTGCACGCGACCGTCGCGCTGCACCCCAACGAAGCGCCCCGGATCGTGCACGGCGACCCCGACGGCTGGTCCCGGCAGGGCGCGCGACAGCCGGGCGGAGACGCCGCGCTGGACGAGGCGCTCGCGGAGATCGACCGGCTCGCCGCCCTTCCCCAGGTCAAGGGCGTGGGCGAGACCGGACTCGATTACTTCCGTACGGGACCCGAGGGCAAGGCCGCGCAGGAGCGGTCCTTCCGCGCGCACATAGAGATCGCCAAACGGCACGGCAAGGCCCTGGTCATCCATGACCGCGACGCCCACACCGACGTGCTGCGCATCCTCAAGGAGGAGGGCGCGCCCGAGCGGACCGTCTTCCACTGCTACTCCGGCGACGCCGCGATGGCCGAGATCTGCGCCCGCGCCGGGTATTTCATGTCCTTCGCCGGCAACATGACCTTCAAGAACGCCCAGCCGTTGCGCGACGCGCTGGCCGTGGCGCCCCTGGAACTCGTCCTCGTCGAGACCGACGCGCCCTTCCTGACACCCGCTCCGTACCGCGGACGGCCTAACGCGCCGTATCTCATTCCGGTCACGGTGCGCGCGATGGCGGCTGTACGGGGCATCGACGAGGACGCGCTGGCGACCTCGATCTCCGCGAACACTGCGCGCGCTTTCGATTACTGACGGATAACGGTTCCAGGGGTACTTCCGGGGCGCACCTCAGGGCAGTGTCGCGACACAGCGTAGTCACCTTGCTTGGGAGAGTGACGATCGCTCCGCTAGGTTCTGGTCGCCTGATCCGGACTTCTGGAGCGTGTCGTCGTGAGCAGCTCGCAGTACCAGACGTATGGACCCACGGGTGCCGCTGGTGACACCACTGTCGCCGAGAGCGTCGGTGTCGCTGGGTTCCCTGGTGCGACGGGAACGTCGTGCGGGGATTTCGAGCCGTCGGACGGCCTCGGTCACCCGGACACCTACCGGCCCGCGTACGAGGCGGCCCGGGTGGTCGAGGCGCAGGCGCCGACGGAACCGCGGCTGCCCCGGCAGGGGCAGCCGGACGGGACGCCGCCCGCGCCCGGCGGTCGAGCCGAGGCCCGGCGCGCGGCGCGGCGCAAGCGCACCGCCGAGCGCCCCGACCCTCTGCGGCGACTGCTCCCGCAGGCGCTGGTCGTGGCTTTCCTGGCCGGAGGCACCTCCGCGTTCGTCGCCAACGACAAGGCGATCGAGCTCAGCGTCGACGGGAAGCCGCGCACCCTGCACACCTTCGCGGACGACGTCGGCGAACTGCTCGCCGACGAGGGGGTCGATGTCGGGACGCACGACGTCGTCGCGCCCGCGCCCGGCACGGCGCTCACCAGCGGCGACGAGGTCGCAGTGCGTCACGGGCGCCCGGTACACCTCACCCTCGACGGACAGCGGCACAAGGTCTGGACGACGGCGCACACGGTGGACGGGGCGCTCAGACAGCTCGGGGTGCGTGCGGAAGGCGCGTACCTGTCGACGTCACGTTCCCAGCGGATCGGCCGCCAGGGCCTCGCGCTGGACGTCCGTACCGAGCGCACGGTGACGATCATGGCGGACGGGCGGGCGCGGACGATCCGTACGAACGCGGCGAGCGTCCGCGAGGCCGTCGAGGAGGCGGGAATCACCCTGCACGGACAGGACACCACCTCCGTCGCGCCCGGGAGCTTCCCGCGCGACGGGCAGACGGTCACCGTGATGCGGGTCACCGGGGGCAGGGAGGTCCGCGACGAGCCGATTCCGTTCGAGGTGCGGCGGACTCAGGATCCTTTGTTGTTCAGGGGCACGGAGGTCGTCGAGCGTGCCGGTCAGCCGGGGGCGCGGCGCGTCACGTACGCGCTCCGGACCGTCAACGGCGTCGCGGAGAAGCCGCGGCCGCTCGACTCCGAGGTGGTGCGCGAGCCGCGGACGCAGCTGGTGAAGGTCGGTACGAAGCCCCATCCGACGTCCTTCGACGGGGTCGACGATCTGAACTGGTCCGGTCTCGCGGCGTGCGAGTCCGGTGGGCGGCCGCAGGCCGTGGATCCGTCCGGCACATATGGCGGCCTGTATCAGTTCGACACCCGCACGTGGCATTCCCTCGGCGGCTCCGGGCGCCCCCAGGACGCCTCCGTCGCCGAGCAGACCTTCCGTGCGAAGAAGTTGTATGTGCGGCGGGGGGCGAGCCCTTGGCCGCATTGCGGGGGCCGGCTGCGGGGGTGAAGCCGCGAGGGTCCTTCGCCCCTCCGCCCCTTTCAGGGGCGCGGGGAACTGCGCAATCTTTCAGGGGGGTCTGGGGCGCAGCCCCCAGGGACGGGACGGGCAGGGTGGAGGGGGCGAAAACACCCCCCGGCCCGTCACACCCGTACCCTTGCTCCGTGACCAGCCCCACCCCCGACGCCCTCCTGGGCCCCGCCGACATCCGCGAACTCGCGGGTGCCCTCGGCGTGCGGCCCACCAAGCAGCGCGGCCAGAACTTTGTGATCGACGCGAACACGGTGCGCCGCATCGTGCGCACCGCGGACGTACGGCCCGATGACGTGGTCGTGGAGGTGGGCCCCGGGCTCGGCTCGCTGACACTCGCCCTGCTGGAGGTGGCCGACAGGGTCGTCGCGGTGGAGATCGACGACGTGCTCGCGGGGGCGCTGCCGTCGACGGTGGCGGCCCGCATGCCGGAGCGCGCGGAGCGTTTCGCGCTCGTGCACTCCGACGCGATGCACGTACAGGAACTCCCCGGGCCCGCGCCGACCGCGCTGGTCGCCAACCTCCCGTACAACGTCGCCGTACCCGTCCTGCTGCACATGCTCGACACCTTCCCGACCATCGAGCGCACGCTCGTGATGGTGCAGGCCGAGGTCGCCGACCGGCTCGCGGCCGCGCCCGGTTCGAAGGTGTACGGCGTCCCGTCCGTGAAGGCGAACTGGTACGCCGAGGTCAAGCGGGCCGGCGCCATCGGGCGGAATGTCTTCTGGCCGGCGCCCAACGTGGACAGCGGGCTCGTGTCGCTCGTCCGCCGGACCGAGCCGATCAAGACCACGGCCACGAAGCGCGAGGTCTTCGCCGTGGTCGACGCCGCCTTCGCCCAGCGGCGCAAGACACTGCGCGCCGCCCTCGCCGGGTGGGCCGGATCCGCGCCCGCCGCGGAGGCCGCGCTCGTCGCCGCGGGTGTCTCGCCGCAGGCGCGCGGGGAGTCCCTGACGGTCGAGGAGTTCGCGCGTATCGCCGAGCACAAGGAGTCGCAGTAAGTGAGCGTGACGGTACGCGTCCCCGCCAAGGTCAATGTCCAGCTCGCGGTCGGCGGCGTCCGCCCCGACGGCTTCCACGACCTGGCCAATGTCTTCCTCGCGGTCGGCCTCTACGACGAGGTGACCGTGACCCCCGCCGAGGAACTGCGCATCACCTGCACGGGTCCGGACGCCGCGCAGGTGCCCCTGGACCGTACGAACCTGGCGGCCCGCGCGGCCCTCGAACTCGCCCGGCGCTACGGCCTCGACCCCGCCGTGCACATCCACATCGCCAAGGACATCCCCGTCGCCGGCGGTATGGCGGGCGGCAGTGCGGACGGGGCCGGTGCGCTCCTCGCCTGTGACGCGCTGTGGGGCACGAACGCCTCACGCGCCGAACTCCTCGACATCTGCGCCGAGTTGGGCAGCGATGTGCCGTTCAGTCTGGTGGGCGGGGCGGCGCTCGGCGTCGGCCGGGGCGAGCAGCTGCGGGCGCTGGAGGTCGGCGGGACCTTCCACTGGGTCTTCGCGATGGCCGAGCGGGGGCTGTCGACCCCGGCCGTCTTCCGGGAGTTCGACCGGATGAACGAGGGCGTGCGGATCCCTGAACCCGTCGCCTCGCAGGAGCTGTTCGACGCGTTGCGGAAGGGGGATGCCGACGCTCTCGCGGCCGCGGTCTCCAACGACCTCCAGCTCGCCGCGCTCTCCCTCTTCCCGGCCCTCGCCGACACCCTCGACGCGGGCCGCGCGGCCGGCGCCCTCGCCGCGCTGGTCTCCGGCTCGGGCCCGACCACGGCTTTCCTCGCGCCGGGTGCCGAGTCCGCGAAGACGGTCGCCGATGCCCTGCTCGCCTCGGGCACCTGCCGCTCCGTACGGGTCACCGAGAGCCCGGCGCCGGGCGCGACCGTGCTCTGACGCACGCAGCGGCGTGACCGAGCGGTCGGCCCGGCGTCGCGATCAGCACGGCGAAGCCCGGGAAGGCCGTGACGGCGCACAGCAGAAACACGCCTGAGCTGCATAGATATACAGAGATGGGCCCTCCTGCGTGATGACATGCCGGTCGACGACCGCGCGGCCGCCGAGGGCACCGGCCAGGGCCGCCCCCTGGCCCCGGCATCGGCCCTGATCCCACGCCAGCGCCTGTCCTGACACCGGACGGGGCCCAGACCCTGCTGAAGGCCGCCGGGAACTGCGCGATCTTTTGGCAGGGGTCCGGGGGCGGCGGCCCCCCCGTGCGGGACGGATAGGGGCGGAGGGGGCGAAAAGCCTCACGGCTCGGCCTCCGTACCGCGCGGACTACCCTTGAGGGTCGATCGTCCCCCTTGGCAGGAGAGAAATGGCCGTCAACCTGGTCAATGTCGAGTCCGTCAGCAAGGTGTACGGCACCCGTGCACTGCTCGACGGGGTCTCCCTCGGCGTCAGCGAGGGCGACCGTATCGGCGTGGTCGGCCGGAACGGCGACGGCAAGACCACCCTCATCCGGATGCTCGCCAAGCTGGAGGAGGCCGACACCGGCCGTGTCACGCACTCCGGCGGCCTGCACACCGGAGTGCTGACACAGCACGACTCCCTCGACCCCACGGCCACCGTCCGCCACGAGGTCATCCGCGACCTGGCCGACCACGAGTGGGCGGGCAACGCCAAGATCAGGGACGTACTGACCGGGCTGTTCGGGGGGCTGGACCTGCCCGGCTTCCCGCAGGGACTGGACACCGTCATCGGCCCCCTCTCCGGCGGCGAGCGCCGCCGCATCGCCCTCGCCAAGCTGCTCATCGATGAGCAGGACCTGATCATCCTCGACGAGCCCACCAACCACCTGGACGTGGAAGGCATCGCCTGGCTCGCGCAGCATCTGCGCGAGCGGCGCTCGGCCCTCGTCTGCGTCACCCACGACCGGTGGTTCCTGGACCAGGTCTGCACCCGCATGTGGGACGTGCAGAAGGGCGCGGTGTACGAGTACGAGGGCGGCTACTCCGACTACGTCTTCGCGCGCGCCGAGCGCGAGCGCATCGCCGCCACCGAGGAGGTCAAGCGGCAGAACCTCGTGCGCAAGGAGCTGGCCTGGCTGCGGCGAGGGGCGCCCGCCCGCACCTCCAAGCCGCGCTTTCGTGTAGAGGCCGCCAACGAGCTGATCGCGGACGTGCCGCCGCCCCGGGACAAGAGCGAGCTGATGAAGTTCGCCAGCTCGCGGCTCGGCAGGACCGTCTTCGACCTGGAGGACGTGACCGTCCAGGCGGGCCCGAAGGTGCTGCTCAAGCACCTGACCTGGCACCTCGGCCCCGGCGACCGCGTCGGCCTGGTCGGCGTGAACGGCGCCGGCAAGACCTCGCTCCTGCGGGCCCTGGCCGAGGCCGCCCGCAGCGAGGGGGAGAAGCAGCCCGCCGCCGGGCGGATTGTCACCGGCAAGACCGTCAAGCTCGCCTACCTCTCGCAGGAAGTCGCCGAACTCGACCCGAACTGGCGCGTGTTGCAGGCCGTCCAGGCCGTCCGCGACCGGGTCGACCTCGGCAAGGGCCGCGAGCTGACCGCGGGGCAGCTCTGCGAGACCTTCGGCTTCAACAAGGAGAAGCAGTGGACGCCGGTCGGGGACCTCTCCGGTGGTGAGCGTCGACGGCTGCAGCTCCTGCGGCTCCTCATGGACGAGCCCAACGTCCTCTTCCTCGACGAGCCCACCAACGACCTCGACATCGAGACCCTGACGCAGCTGGAGGACCTGCTCGACGGGTGGCCCGGGTCGATGGTCGTGATCTCCCACGACCGGTTCTTCATCGAGCGGACCACGGACAACGTCTTCGCGCTGCTCGGCGACGGCACGCTGCGGATGCTGCCGCGCGGGATCGACGAGTACCTGGAGCGACGCAGGAAGATGGAGGAGGTCGCGGCCGCCGCCGTGCTCGCCTCCGCGCCGGCGGCCGGCAAGTCCGCTTCCGCCGCCGACACCCGCGCGGCGAAGAAGGAGCTGCAGAAGATCGAGCGGCAGCTGGACAAGATCTCCGAGAAGGAGACCAAGCTGCACGCCCAAATCGCCGACAACGCGACCGACTTCGAGCGGGTCGCCAAACTCGACGCGGAGTTGCGCGAGTTGGCCGGGGAGCGCGAGGACCTGGAGCTGCGCTGGCTGGAGCTGGCGGAGGACGCCTGACAGGTCGCGCTGGAGGGCGCGTATGCGTCAAGTGCGCCGTGCGAACCGTGACATGGGCCCGCGCGAGCGCCGACGTGGGCCCCGCGTGAAGGGCGCGTGAAGGCGCGTAACGACGGCATCACGGGCCGGTCCTCCCTTGGGAACAGGGGAAGGACCGGCCCCCTGTTCATGGGCGCCACAGTGATAGAAAGAGCCGTCTGAGAACAGTCTGAGAACCACCGGGAGCGGCGCGAGTCCAGCGCCACCGGTGGGGCGCCACATCAGTGAAGAGGGGGAAGCGCTGATGAGTCAGCCGCCCAGTCAGCCGCCGCAGGGCGGCTTCGGAGCACCACAGGACCAGCCGCCGGCGGGTGGCTTCGGCGCGCCCCAGGACCCGCGGTCGCAGGGCGGCTTCGGCGCGTCCCCCGCCAACACGCCCCAGGGCACGCCCCCTCCGCCGGCGCAGTCGCCCCAGGCCCCCGCGCCCCCGCAGGCTCCGCCCGCCGGCCCTCCGCAGCCCGGTTACGGATACCCGCAGCAGCCCGGCCCCTACGCCCAGCCGGGCCCGTACGCACAGCCCCAGCAGCCGGGGCCGTACGGCCCGCCCGGCCCCTACGGCCAGCCGCAGCAGCCCGGTTACGGATACCCGCCCCAGGCGCAGTACCCGGGTGCGCCCGGCACCCCGCCCCCCGGCGGCGGCTCCAAGAACCCCTTCAAGGGCAGGCCCGCGGTGATCATAGGCGCCGCGGTGGCCGCGCTGCTCGTCGTCGGCGGCACCGTCTGGGCCTTCAGCAGCAGCGGTGACGGCGGCAAGAAGCCGGTCGCCGACAAGAGCCCGACCTCCAAGGCCTCCGCCTCCGACGACCCGGTCAACCCCGGTGACGGCAGCGGCGACGGCGGGGAGGACCCCGAGGACCTCAACGCGGGCCGCCAGGCCGGTGAGGCGAAGGTGCTCTGGTACAAGCAGGCACCCGACGCGCCCGGTTCCGGCGCCGACGCCCCCGGTCTGTGGATCACCGACAAGGCTGCGGTGAAGGCGGCGTACAAGCAGGTCTTCGCCTACAACGTCGGGGACGGCAAGCCCACTTGGGACGCACTGACCTTCCCGCAGAAGATCTGCGCGGTCACCCCGCAGAAGACGTCCGACGACAAGGTCTTCGTGGCGTACATGAGCGGCTCCAGCGACAGCGCCAAGTGCAACCAGCTCCAGGAGATCGACCTCGACACCGGCGCCAAGGGCTGGAGCGGGAAGGTCCCCGACGGCGACCTCTTCGACAGCACGCTCTCCGTCGAGCTGTCGATCACCGGCGACACACTGACGGTCGGCCGCTCGATGTCCGGTACGGCGTTCGATGTCGCCAGCGGCAAGAAGCTGTGGGACAAGGGGAAGTACGGCTCGGGCTGCTACCCGGCCGCGTTCGCGGGCGGCCCCAAGCTGCTGGCCGTCTCCTCCTGCGGCGTCGGCTCCGACACCGAGCACGACGAGGTGCAGGAGCTGGACCCGGCCACCGGCAAGGCCAAGTGGACCACGAAGATCCCCAAGGGCTGGCGGGTCGAGCGCGCGTACTCCGTCGATCCGGTCGTTCTCTACATGACCAACGACGACAAGAAGCGGGTGAACGTCACCACGCTGAAGAACAACGGTGACCTCCGCTCGCAGCTGGAGAGCAAGGACGCCTTCGCGCCCGAGTGCGGCTACGCCGTCCTCAACCGCGACCTGGCCGGCTGCTTCGGCACCGCCGCGGACGCCAACACCCTTTATCTGCCGACCGAGGCGAAGAGCGGCGCCAACGAGATCGTCGCGTTCAGCCTGGAGACCGGCAAGGAGAAGTGGCGCGTCAAGTCCCCGGCGGACGAGACGATGCTGCCGATGCGGATGGACGGCACGAATCTCGTCGCGTACGTCGAGCCGTCGTACGACGGCGGTGGTCAGATCGTGTCGATCCCGACGACCGGCGGCAGCCACAAGACCACGAAACTGCTGCAGATGCCGCAGGGCACCGCGGACGTCGAGAACAGCTTCTTCTCGAAGGCGGTCGACTACGTCGACGGGCGCTTCTACATCTCCACCACCCGGCTGACGGGCAATGACGAGTCGAAGGAGAAGTTGATGCTGGCCTACGGCAAGTGACCCTCGTCCTCCTTTCGTCCAGACCCGCCATCCCTTCGTATTCCGAGGTACACACGTCATGAGTCAGCCGCCCCCGCCACCGCCGAACCAGCCCCCGCAGGGCGGCTTCGGCGCGCCCCAGGACCCGCCGCCCGGCGGGTTCGGCGCCCCGCAGGACACGCCTCCGGGCGGGTTCGGCGCCCCGACGCCCCCGCCGCCCGCGCAGGGCCCCGGCTACGGCTACCCGCAGACGCCCCCGGCTCCGCAGCCGCCCCCGCCCGCGCCGCCGCAGCAGCCGTACGGCTACCCGCAGACGCCGCCGCCCCCGGCCCAGCCCGGCTACGGCTACCCGGGTCAGCAGCCGCAGTACGGCGCGCAGCAGACGCCCTACGGCTACCCCCCGCAGCAGACCATGCCGATGCAGCCGCAGTCTGCCCAGGGCGGCGGGCGGAAGTTCAACAGTCAGCTGGTCATCATCGTGGCGGCGGTGGTGGCCGTAGCGCTGATCATCGGCGGCGGGGTCTGGTACGCCAACTCCTCCGGCAAGGACGACGGCAAGAACAACTCGTCCGGTACGAGCGGTGGCACCGGCGGCAAGGACGGCAAGGACGGCGGCAAGACCAGCGGTTCCAACGGCAAGGAGAAGGTGCCGTCCAACACCACCTCCAAGGTGCTGTTCCAGGTGCCCGCGCCCGCCGTGAAGGACGACAGCAGCGTGACCACCGTCGGCTCCTGGCTCACCGACAAGGTGTACGCCAAGAGCGGCAATGCCGAGATCAACGGCTACGACCCCGACTCGGGCGCCAAGCTCTGGACGATCAAGCTCCCCGGCCCGGTGTGCCAGGCCAGCCGCCACAGCACCGAGTTCAACCGGACGGCGATCATCTACGAGCCCGCCATGCCGACCAAGGCGGAGCCCTCGCACGGCTGCAGCCAGCTCGCGGCCCTCGACCTCGACATCGGCAAGAAGCTGTGGACCAAGACGGTCAAGTCCGGTGACCAACTGGTCAGCCTCGACAACGTCACCGTGAGCGCGAACACGGTCGCCGCGGGCAGCACCAGCGGCGGCGCCGCGTTCGACATCTCCAGCGGCAAGCAACTGTGGGCGCCGAAGCCGACGGACAGCTGCTACGACTCCGGATACGGCGGTGGCGACAAGCTGGTCGCGGTCCGCAAGTGCGGTGAGTACGGCAGCACCCGGCAGCTGCACATCCAGACCATCGACCCGAAGTCCGGGAAGGTGCTCTCGGAGTACAAGATGTCGCCCGGCATCGAGTACGCGAGCGTCGTGTCGACCAACCCGCTGGTCGTCGCCGCAGACGTCGGCGACTCCGCCGGCGACGGCAGCGGCATCTCGGACTTCTTCTCCATCGACAACAAGACCGGCAAGCTGCGTACGAAGATCTCGGCGCCCGGCAAGACGTACGCCGCCCGGTGCGACGGGATCACCAGGATCGAGTACTGCTCCTCGCTCGCCGTCGGCAACGACAAGCTCTACATCCCGACCGAGGAGCACGACGGCACCGGCGAGTACAGCCAGACCAACGAGATCGTCGCCTTCGACCTGGCCACCGGAAAGCAGACCGGCCAGCGCGCGGACGCGGGTGACGGCTACACCATCACCCCGCTGCGTATGGATGGCGGCAACATTCTGGCCTACAAGCGTCCGCCGTACGACAAGGGCGGGCAGATCGTCACCATCGACGGCACCTCGTTCAAGGAGACCAAGCTCCTGGAGAACCCGGCGACCGAGGCGGTCCGCGACGCGGAGACCAGCATGCTCCCGGAGTACGCCGAGATCCTCTACAAGGACGGTCACCTGTACATGTCCGCGGTCTACGCCCACAAGCCGTCGGCCTCGGACGACAAGGAGTACCTGGCGATCGCCTTCGGCACGCGGTGATCGCGCACGCTCGCCTTCGGCGCTCAGCAGGTGAACGCGCCGTTGTGAACGACCCCGCCCCTGGTGCAGGATCCCTGCTCAGGGGCGGGGTCGTTCGCGTACCCCTCATCACTCCCGAAAGGGAGGGATTTTGATATTCCGGGGCACTTCTCTCCAGTAGGGGAAGCGCAACGTCGAACAAGCGTGTAGCTTCCGGGGGATGGAGAGCCGGGGGGCTCCTAATCCACGGGGAACCAGTGGGGATGCTTGGGGGGACTGGGGGGTTGCCTGATGGGAGTGCGGCTCATGGTGGTCGACGACCACCGACTGCTCGCCGAGGCGTTGGCCTCGGCCTTGAAGCTGCGGGGGCACCGGGTGCTCGCCGCGGCGGCGCCCGCCGCGGGAGCGGCGGAGTTGGTGATCACACGGGCACCCGAGGTGTGCCTGATCGGCACGGCGACACCGGCCGAGCCGGGGATCTTCGACCCGGTGGTGAAGATCAAACGGGAGCGCCCGCAGGTGGCGGTCCTTGTCCTCGGCCCGGTACCGAACCCGCGCGGCATCGCGGCAGCCTTCGCCGCCGGCGCCTCGGGCTACGTACGTCATGACGAACGCATAGAGGGCGTCGAGCGCGCGATCATGAAGGCGAGGGCGGGCGAGGCGGCGGTCGCCCCGCAGCTGTTGCAGGGCGCCTTCAGCGAACTCCTCAACCCCGCCGCGCAGCCGGACGACGAGGGCCAACGCCTGCTCCAGATGCTCACCCCGAGAGAGGTCGAGGTCCTGGTCCGGGTGGCGGACGGCGAGGACACGCGCCTCATCGCCGCCGGGATGGGGATCGCTCCGTCGACGGCCCGGACCCATGTCCAGCGGGTGCTGATGAAGCTGGGGGTGGGGTCGCGGTTGGAGGCGGCGGCGCTGGCGGCGCGGACGGGGTTGCTGGAACGGGCGGGGCCGGTGCCGGCGTCGTCCGGGGGTACGGAGGATGCCCCGGGCTCTGATCCTTATTGAGGTCGGTCGAAACCGGCGAAATCGAGGTCGGTCGAAACCGGCGAAGCAGACGGCGGGCGGGTTTTCGTCGGCGTGCTCCTGGGCGGCTCGACCGAGGCGGTCGAGCCGCCCGGGAGAATCCGTGCTCGACCGAGGCGGTCGAGCGCCGGGGAGAATCGGGCATCACATGCGCACGTGGTGCTCGATGTCTTCTCCGAACTCGGTGAGCGCCTGGGCGGTGAGGGAGGGACGGGTGTCGGCGATGGCGGCGAGGTAGTCCTCGGTGCCGGCCGGTGCGCCCTCGCGGCCGGTGACTTCGCGTTCGAAGGCGGCTTGGGAACCCTTGCGGGCGGCGAACTCGATGTCGGCGGGGGTGAACATCTCGCTGGCCTCCACCAGCCGGTGCAGCTCGACCCCGTCGGCGGCGGGGCCCAAGTAGCGCCGCCAGATCGCTTCCCGGGCGACCGGATCGGGGGGACCGACCGGGATGACGTAGTCGAACCGGCCCGGTCGCAGGAACGCCGGATCCAGGGAGCGGACGGAGTTGGTGGCGCAGATCAGCAGACGGTCGTCGTGGTCACGGAATCCGGGGATCAGCTTGAGCAGTTCGTTGGTGACGCCGTGGCCGGGGTCGACGGCCACGCCGGACCTGACGCCGGCGATTTCCTCGACTTCGTCGATGAACAGGACAACGGTCTCCAGGCCGGCCAGATCGGTGAACGTCTCCCGCAGCGAGGTGGCCAGGCTCCCGGCTCCCGCGGCGAGCCGGGAGGGGAAGAGCTCCACGAACGGCCACTCCAGCCGGGAGGAGACGGCCTTCGCGAAGCTGGTCTTGCCGGTGCCCGGCGGGCCGAAGAGGATGACCGCCTTCGGCGGCCTGACCCCGTATCGGTCGGCCAGCGCGGGCTCGGCCAGCGGCAGCACGATCCGCCGCTCGATGGCTTCCTTCTCCCGCTCCATCCCCGCGAGGGAGCCCCAGAGTCCCTTGGGCTGGACACGGCCGCCGAGCTCCGCGAGGAGACCGGCGTCGCTCGCACCGAGATGCTCGACCTTCTCGTAGAAGATCAGCCTGTCGCGGGTCCGGTAGCCGGAGTTCTCCAGGGCCGCGGTTCCGGTGGCCCCCGGAGCCAGTAGCGCGCCGATCCGGCGTATCCCCTGGGTGCGCAGGCGCCGCTCGAGCTCGGCGATCAGGGCGCTCCCGATCCCACGGCTGCGCCAGTTCCCCGCGAGCGCCACCAGCGTGATCCAGGCCCGGTCGCCCTGGGCCTGCGCCACCGCCATGCCCACCAGATCGTCACCGACCACCGCGACCACCGCGGGCCCGCCGGTCCGGGCCGTGGCCATGACCTCGGAGACGGGGAACACGGGAGGCGAATCGTGGGTCTGCCGGTCCTGGTCCCAGATCTGGATCGCGCGGTCGAGATCGTCGTCGCGGAAGTCCCTCAGTCGCCACGTCGGCATCGTCGCCACCTCGTCGGCAGGTCACCACCACCCTTGCCGACGCCGTGGCCGCGGGCTGCCTGGCGAGCGGCGCCCACGCTCCCGCTCTTCTCATTCTCCGCGCAGATCAGACAGGGGGCGACCGGGCGGCCCGGTCGAGGCTCCGAGCAGCCCGCACAGCCGTACGGGGCCGGAATCCCCTGCGAGAACGCCGGCCCCGTACGCGGACGTTACTGCGACGCCCCTTCGTCCTCGGAGATCGGCGGCAGTGGCGGCGCCAGTGGCCGCAGCCACAGCCACAGCAGGAAGAACACGCCCAGGGCCAGCATGCCGAGCCCCGTCCAGAGGTTGATGTTGACGCCACCGGCCTTGGCGAGGTTGGCGTCGGAGACGGTGATGCCGGCGATCGTGACGATGACGCCGTAGATCACGAACAGGCCGCCGATCATGAGGCGGATGTCGAAGAGGCGGGTCGCGGTCGCGGACTTCTGCTCCAGCTCGGTGACCTCGCGCTGGACGTCGCGATCCGAGTAATGGTCGGACATGGTTTCTTAAGCCTCCCTCGTCGCAACGAGATCAGAACGAGAACGGGATGTAGCAGGCGGCCGCCAGGATCAACGCGCCCCAGCCCAGCAGGGCCGGCTTGCGGTACCAGGCGTCGTCGCCGGCGGCGGGCGGCTCGGCCATGCCGGGGGAGCGGGTCCCGTAGACGAGGCCCTGGAGGTCCTCCTCCGGCTTGGGGGCGGTGAAGAACGAGACCGCCACCATCACCACCGCACCGGCCACGAAGCCCGCGATCGCCGAGACGAAGTTGGCGCCCTGGTCGGAGGGGATGCCGATGACGCCCTGCTTGTAGATGACGAAGTAATTGATCATCGCCGCGGTCGTGCCGGCCAGCAGGCCCCAGAAGCCCGACTTCACCGACGCGCGCTTCCAGAACATGCCGATGATGAAGACCACGAACATCGGCACGTTGAAGAAGGAGAACAGTGCCTGCAGGTAGCTCATGATGTTCGAGAAGGACGACGCCAGGAACGCCGTGCCCATCGAGGCCAGCACTCCGATCACCGTGATCAGACGGCCGAAGCGGACGTAGTAGGTGTCCTCCCGTCCCCTGACCACGTACTTCGCCCAGATGTCCGTCGTGAAGACCGTGTTGAAGGACGAGACGTTGGCAGCCATGCCCGCCATGAAGGCCGCGAGGAGCCCCGTCACCGCGATGCCGAGAACGCCGTTCGGCAACAGCTCCTGCATCAGATAGGGGATCGCGTCGTTGTACTGCAGGTCCGAGCCGCTCGTGCCGATCTTCGGGACCAGGACGGCCGCCACCAGGCCCGGGATCATCACCAGGAAGACGATGAAGATCTTCGGGTACGCGGCGATCAGCGGGGTGCGCTGGGCCGCGGAGAGGTTCTTGGCCGACAGCGCGCGCTGGACCTCGGCGAAGTTCGTCGTCCAGTAGCCGAAGGACAGGACGAAGCCCAGGCCGAGCACGATGGTCAGCCAGTTGGCACCCAGTGGGTTGTCGTGGCCGATGCCCGTGCCGCCCCAGGCGGTCGTGAAGTCGGCGCCGTGGGTCTTGTCGAGGGAGTTCGTCAGGCCGTCCCAGCCGCCCACCCGCTTCAGGCCGAGCGCGGCGATCGGGATCAGCGCGGCGAGGATGACGAAGAACTGCAGGACTTCGTTGTAGATGGCGGAGGACAGGCCGCCGAGCGTGATGTACGCCAGGACGAAGAGTCCGGCCACCACGATCGCCACCCACTGCGGCCAGCCGAGCAGCGCCTCGACGACGATCGCGAGCGAGTAGAGATTGACGCCGGCGATCAGGATGGCGGCGCAGGCGAACAGGATCGAACTCAGCAGGTGCGCCCATTTGTCGAAGCGCAGCAGCAGGAACTCGGGGACCGAGCGGACCTTGGAGCCGTAGTAGAAGGGCATCATCACCAGGCCGAGGAAGACCATGGCGGGGATGGCGCCGATCCAGTACCAGTGCACGGTGTAGACGCCGTACTGGGCACTGTTGGCGGCCATGCCGAGGATCTCGGTGGCGCCCAGGTTGGCGGAGATGAACGCGAGTCCGGTGACCCACGCGGGCAGTGAGCGCCCTGAGAGGAAGAAGTCGAGGCTCGTCTTCACCGAGCGGCGGGCGGCGAAACCGATGCCGAGCACGGCGACGAAGTAGATCGCCAGGATCGCGTAGTCGAGGCCATTGGTGGGGAGCCGGAGTCCGGCGGCGAGGTGGATGCCTGGTTCGGCGAGGAATGTGCGGGATTGTGTGGGGGACTGCATAAGAACTCGCTTCGTCTCGCTTCGTTGCGCGAACTGATCAAGAGCGGAACCTACGCCTCCATGTTCAAGAAATGAACACTTCTGATGGTGTCCTTTGTTTGATTGTGATGTTGACGCAGGTGGTGATTCGTGGTTTGTTGTGTTCGGTTCTGTTTGATGGTTTGAATGGGTGCGGATGGGGAGTCCGACTGTGAAGAAGACCTCGACCCGGCTCGCCGACGGTCGTGAGCTCATCTACTACGACTCACGCGACGACGTTGTGCGCGACGCGGTGGACCGGCGCCCGCTCGATCCGACCGTCACCACTTCGGAGGTACGCCGCGACCCGCTGCTCGGCGATTCGGTCGCGATCGCCTCGCACCGCCAGGGCCGTACGTACCACCCGCCGGCGAACGAATGCCCCCTGTGCCCCTCCTCCGGCGACCGGCTGAGCGAGATCCCCGACTCCTCGTACGACGTCGTGGTCTTCGAGAACCGATTCCCCTCCCTGGCCGGCGACTCCGGCCGCTGCGAGGTCGTCTGCTTCACCTCCGACCACGACGCGTCCTTCGCCGACCTCACGGAGGATCAGGCGCGACTCGTGCTGGAAGCGTGGACGGACCGGACCGCCGAGCTGTCCCACCTCCCCTCCGTCGAACAGGTCTTCTGCTTCGAGAACCGCGGCCCCGAGATCGGCGTGACCCTCGGCCACCCGCACGGACAGATCTACGGCTATCCCTTCACCACCCCGCGCACCGCGCTGATGCTGCGTTCACTGGCAGCTCACAAGGAGGCGACCGGCGGGGAGAACCTCTTCGACGAGGTCGTCGCCCGCGAGATCGCGGACGGCTCCCGGGTCGTCCTGTCGAGTGACCACTGGGTGGCCTTCGTGCCGTACGCGGCGCACTGGCCGTACGAGGTCCACCTCTACCCGCGGCGCCGCGTGCCCGATCTGCTCGGCCTCGACGAGGGCGCGCGCACAGAGTTCCCCCAGGTCTATCTGGAACTCTTGAGGCGCTTCGACCGGATCTTCGATGGGCCGGGTGGAGGGAAGGAAGGGGCGGGCGAGCCTCCGACGCCGTACATCGCCGCCTGGCACCAGGCACCCTTCGGCGCACTGGAGGAGTTCGAGGGCGTCAACCGCGACGACTTCGCGCTTCACCTTGAGCTTTTCACCATTCGACGTACTTCCGGCAAGCTGAAGTTCCTCGCGGGTTCCGAGTCCGGCATGAGCGTGTTCATCAACGACGTGCCGCCGGAGACCGCGGCCCAGCGACTGCGAGAGGTAGCGAGTTCATGAGTGGGAAGTACCTGGTCACCGGTGGCGCGGGCTATGTGGGCAGCGTGGTCGCGCAGCACCTGATCGAGGCGGGCCACGAGGTCGTCGTACTGGACAACCTCTCTACGGGCTTCCGAGAGGGCGTACCGGCGGGTGCTTCGTTCGTGGAAGGCGACATCCGGGACGCGGCCAAGTGGCTGGACTCCTCGTTCGACGCCGTGCTCCACTTCGCCGCGTTCTCGCAGGTCGGCGAATCGGTCGTGAAGCCCGAGAAGTACTGGGACAACAACGTCGGCGGCACGATGGCGCTGCTCGCCGCGATGCGCGAGGCGGGCGTCCGCAAGCTGGTCTTCTCCTCCACGGCGGCGACGTACGGCGAACCGGAGACGACCCCGATCGTCGAGTCGGCGCCCACCAGGCCCACCAACCCCTACGGCGCCTCGAAGCTCGCCGTCGACCACATGATCACCGGCGAGGCGGCGGCGCACGGACTGGGCGCGGTGTCGCTGCGCTACTTCAACGTGGCCGGCGCGTACGGGGCGTGCGGAGAGCGCCACGACCCCGAGTCGCATCTGATCCCCCTGGTCCTCCAGGTCGCGCAGGGCCGCCGCGACGCGATCTCGATCTACGGCGACGATTACCCGACGCCGGACGGCACCTGCATCCGTGACTACATCCACGTCGCGGACCTGGCGGAAGCCCACCTGCTGGCGCTGAAGGCGGCCACTCCGGCCGAACACCTGATCTGCAACCTCGGCAACGGCAACGGGTTCTCCGTCCGCGAGGTCATCGAGACGGTGCGACAGGTGACCGGGCACCCGATCCCCGAGGCCGTGGCCCCGCGCCGCGGCGGTGACCCGGCGGTGCTGGTGGCTTCGGCGGCCACGGCCCGGGAGCGGCTCGGCTGGAACCCGTCCCGCGCGGATCTCGCGGGGATCGTCGCGGACGCGTGGGAGTTCGCACAGAACGTAGCGAAGGGATAGCAAGTGGGGGTACGTGAGGGCTTCGAGGAGCTGTACGGGACGGCTCCCGAGGGCGTCTGGGCCGCACCGGGCCGGGTCAACCTGATCGGCGAGTACACGGACTTCAACGAGGGGTTCGTGATGCCGCTCGCCCTGCCGCACACCGCGGTGGCGGCGGTGTCGCGCCGCTTGGACGGCGTCCTGCGCATCCATTCGGCGGACATCGAGGGGCCGATCGTCGAGCTGCACGTGGACGCGCTGGAACCACGGACGAACACCAGCTGGGCCGCGTACCCGGCGGGCGTCGTCTGGGTCCTGCGCGAGGCGGGGCACGCGATCACCGGCGCGGACATCCACCTGGCTTCGACGGTGCCGACCGGTGCGGGCCTGTCGTCGTCGGCGGCACTGGAGGTGGTCACCGCCCTGGCGCTCAACGACCTCTTCGAACTGGGCTTGGCGCGCCCGGAGCTGGCGAAGCTCGCCCAGCGCGCCGAGAACGACTTCGTCGGCGTCCCATGCGGCGTGATGGACCAGACGGCGTCCGCGTGCTGCGACGAGGGGCACGCCCTGCACCTCGACTGCCGTGACCTGTCGATCCGTCAGATCCCGTTCGACCTGCCCGCCCACGGCCTGGAGCTCCTGGTCGTGGACACCCGTGTGAAGCACGCGCTGGGCGACGGGGCGTACGCGGAGCGGCGGGAGGGGTGCGAGGAGGGGGCGCGGCAGCTGGGCGTCTCCCATCTCCGTGACGTCGCGTACGAGGAGTTGGACGCGGCGCTGGCCCGCCTCTCCGACGAGCGCGTACGCCGCTACGTCCGCCATGTCGTCTCCGACGACCAGCGCGTGGAGCGGGTCGTCGCGCTGCTGGACGCGGGCGATGTGCGGGCCATCGGCCCCGTCCTCACCGACGGCCACGCGTCGCTGCGGGACGACCTGCGGATCTCCTGCCCGGAGTTGGACCTGGTCATCGACACCGCCACCTCCTCCGGTGCCCTCGGCGCCCGGATGACCGGCGGCGGCTTCGGCGGCTCGGCGATCGTCCTGGTCGAGTCCGCGGACGCCGACACGGTCACCAAGGCGGTGGAGGAGGCCTTCGCCGCGGCGGGCTTCACGGCTCCCCGGGTGTTCCCGGCGGTACCGTCAGCGGGAGCCCGCCGTCTGGCCTGAGGGTTTTTCGCCGCACGCGCAGTTCCCCGGGCCCCTTTTCAGGGGCGCGGGGAACTGCGCAATCTTTTAGGGGGGTCTGGGGGCGCAGCCCCCAGGGACGGGATGGGCAGGGGCGGAGGGGGCGAGAACCCCGTTGCTCAGCCCAAACGCTTCGTCAGCGTGTACTCCGTGATCCCCGGCGGGTAATCGGGAATCACGCACACCACTTCGTACCCCCGCTTCTTGTAGAAATCGGGGGCCTGGAAGTCCCAGGTTTCCAGGCGCGCATTGCGGCAGCCGCGTTCGGCGGTGGCCATGCGCTCGGCCTCGGCCAGGAGACGGGAGCCGAGGCCCGAGCCTCGGTGGATGCCGTCGACCCACAGGTAGGTCACATGGAGCCACGTCGTCCAGGTGTGGCCGACGAGGCCGCCGACGAGGGCGCCGGTGGAGTCCAAGGCCCAGACATGGAGCGGAAGTTCGCGTTCATCCGGGGTTCCGCGCAGGGCGCGGAGGACCGGAGACGCCGCGGTGTTGGTGTCGCGCAGGCGCCGGCGGAGCAGATCGCGCCGTTCTCTGTCGTCTCCTGTCTCAATACGAAACATACGGCTCACCATAAACGCGCTGGCCAACCAGTTCTGCAAATTACCTTCCGCTCCCGGCCCCCGGCCTTACCCTGATGAACAGCGCCGGTGGGGGCCGGTGCTGATCAGGGGGCGAGACAGTCGGGTACGACGCCCGAAGTGGGGGTAGCAGTTCCAGCACGGCGGCGGCCGTGCGGCTGTGGCACCCTGCTTTCCGAGTCGTCAGCGGGCTCGGGATCACTTCGGGCGCCGTACCCGCACCGACCGTCCCCCGACAGTGGGGGTTTCAGAGTGGTTCGCATCCGAGTACTGGTCGTCGACGACCATCGCATCTTCGCCGAGTCGCTCGCTGCCGCCCTCGCGGCCGAGCCCGACGTCGACGTGTCCGCAGCGGGCAGCGGTCCCGCCGCGCTGCGCTGCCTGGAGCGCGCGGCGGCGGAAGGCCGCCGGTTCGATGTGCTGCTCGTCGACGCGGACCTGGGCGGCAGTCTGCCCGGCATGCGTCCGGCGGCCGTGCCCGTCCAGGAGAGCAATGAGGACGGGCTGGTGGACGGGATCTCGCTCGTCGCCGGTGTCCGTTCCGGCCAGCCGAGCGTACGGACCGTCGTGCTGGCCGAGAAGGACGACCCGCGCAGGGCCGCGCTCGCCTTGCAGGCGGGTGCCTCCGGCTGGGTGGCCAAGGACTGTTCGCTGTCGCGGCTGCTCACCGTCATACGCGGCGTGTTGCGGGACGAGACCCACCTTCCGCCCGCCCTTCTCACCGGCGTGCTGCGCGAGTTGACCGCCGCGCGCAAGCACCGCACCGAGAGCGAGCGGCTCGTCGAGTCGCTCACGCCCCGGGAGCGGGAAGTGCTGCGGTGCATGGTCGCCGGGCTGGGCAGGAAGGCCGTCGCCGAGCGGTTGTTCCTGTCGCCGCACACCGTCCGTACGCATATGCAGAACGTGCTCGGGAAGTTGGGCGTGCACTCGACTCTCGCCGCCGTGGCGCTTGCCCGCCGTGCCGGGGTGGGACCCGTCGACCTAACCGGGGATGTTGTCGAACGGGGCGGTCAACTGGCGTAGCAGGCCCGCCAGTTCGGCGCGTTGTGCCCTGCTGAGCTCCGCCAGGATCGCGCGCTCCTGTTCGAGGAGGCCCGCCAGTGCCTGGTCGGCGCGGTCGCGGCCCTCGTCCGTCAGGCGTACGAGCACTCCCCTGCGGTCGCTCGGGTCGGGGAGGCGCTCCACCAGGCCCTTCTTCGTCAGCCGGTCGATGCGGTTCGTCATCGTGCCCGAGGTGACGAGTGTCTGGGTGAGCAGTTGGCCGGGCGAGAGCTGATACGGGGATCCCGCGCGCCTGAGCGCGGTCAGGACGTCGAACTCCCAGGGCTCCAGGCTGTGCTCGGAGAACGCCAGGCGGCGGGCACGGTCCAGATGCCGGGCCAGTCTGCTCACCCGGCTGAGCACTTCCAGTGGTTCCACGTCGAGGTCCGGGCGCTCCCGGCGCCACGCAGCGACCAGCCGATCGACCTCGTCCTCCATGACGATCAGTGTAATGGTTGTGTCGACGTGAAGTCTCTTGATATAGAGTATCTTGAGATCAAGATAATTCTCGCGGCAGCTCGATCAGCTCTCGAGACAGTCCTCAAGATGGTTTCCCTGCTTTTCAGGAGGCCCCACCCATGTCAGCCGCCACCACCCCCGCCTGGGACCCGAGCCAGTACCTGCGTCACGCGGAGCACCGCGCCCGCCCCTTCGCCGACCTCCTCGCCCGCGTCCCGGCCCCGCCCCGCGAACCGGCCCGCATCGCCGACCTCGGCTGCGGCCCCGGCAACGTCACCACCCAGCTCGCCGAGCGCTGGCCCACCGCGCACATCACCGGCTACGACAACTCCCCGGAGATGCTCGCCAGGACCACGGAGTATGCCGGTCCCACGGCCGGCGGCGGCCGGCTCGACTTCGCCCACGCCGACCTCACGCGCTGGGCGCCCCCGGAGACGTACGACCTGATCGTCTCGAACGCGGCGCTCCAGTGGGTGCCGGGGCATCTGGAGTCCTTCCCTGCCTGGCTCGACGCGCTGGCCCCCGGCGGTACCTTCGCCTTCCAGATCCCCAACAACATCGACGCGCCGCTGCACGCCCTGATGCGCGAACTCGCGGCCACCGCCCGCTGGAAGGACCTGCTCGACGGTGTCCTGCGTCATGAGGACTCGGTCCACGATCCGCTGGTCTACCTGGACCGGCTGGCCCGGCTCGGCTGCGAGGCGGACGTCTGGGAGACGACGTACATGCAGCTGCTGCCGGGCGAGGACCCGGTGCTGGACTGGGCGAAGGGTACGGGGCTGCGACCCGCCCTCACGGCCCTCGCGGACGACCCGGAGGCCCGGGACGCCTTCGTGGGCGAATACCGGGACCTGCTGCGCGACGCCTATCCGACGGAGCCGTACGGCACGGTGCTCCCCTTCCGCCGACTGTTCGCCGTGGCCAGGAAGGCCGCCGCCTGATGCTCGTCACCGTCGACCATGTGCAGCTCGCCGCCCCGCCGGGGGCCGAGGACCGGCTGCGCGCGTATTACGTCGATGTCCTCGGGATGACCGAGATGACCAAACCGCCCGTTCTCGCCGCCCGCGGAGGCTGCTGGTTCCGGGCGGGAGCCGTGCAGCTGCACCTGGGGATCGAGGATCACTTCCGGGCCGCCAAGAAGGCGCACCCAGGGCTGCGGGTCCGGGACATCGAGGCGTACGCCGGACGCCTCGCGGCCCATCACGCGCCGGTCACCTGGGACGACGGCCTCCCCGGCCACCGGCGCTTCTACTCGGAGGACCCCGTCGGCAACCGCCTGGAGTTTCTGGAACCCATACAGTCCTAGGACTTGCGATGGCCTATCAGCCGCGGCTTCGGCTCCAGGCCGTCCAGGCCGTGCCAGGCGAGGTTCACCAGATGGGCGGCGACCTCGGCCTTGCGGGGCTTGCGGACGTCGAGCCACCACTGGCCCGTCAGGGCGACCATGCCGACCAGGGCCTGCGCGTACAGCGGGGCGAGCTTCGGGTCGAAGCCGCGGCTCTTGAATTCGCGGCCCAGGATGTCCTCCACCTGGGTGGCGATGTCGGAGATGAGCGAGGCGAAGGAGCCCGTCGACTGGGGGATGGGGGAGTCGCGGACCAGGATGCGGAAGCCGTCCGTGTACTCCTCGATGTAGTCCAGGAGGGCGAACGCGGCCTGCTCGCAGAGCTCACGGGGGTGCCCTGCGGTCAGCGAACCCGTCACCATGTCCAGCAGACGGCGCATCTCGCGGTCCACCACCACCGCGTACAGGCCCTCCTTGCCGCCGAAGTGCTCGTACACCACCGGCTTGGAGACCCCGGCCTTCGCCGCGATCTCCTCCACCGACGTGCCCTCGAAGCCCTTGGCCGCGAACAGGGTGCGGCCGATCTCCAGCAGCTGCTGACGGCGCTCGGCACCGGTCATGCGGGTGCGACGCGCGCGCCGCGGCTTCTCATTGCTGCTCGAGGTGCTGCTGGAGTCGGTCGCCACGCTGTCAATCATGCCGCTTCGGGGGTTTCCGTCTTGCGTCGGGAGCCGGTCCCGTCGGTATTACGGCGGGAATCGATACGCGAGCGTGACGGCCAGCGCACGTCGTACGCCCAGCCGAGCTGCTCGCACCAGCGGATGATCCGGGCCGAGGAGTCCAGCTGGCCGCGCTCCACACCGTGCCGCGCGGAGGTCGGGTCGGCGTGGTGCAGGTTGTGCCAGGACTCGCCGCAGGAGAGCACGGCCAGCCACCACACGTTGCCCGAGCGGTCACGCGACTTGAAGGGGCGCTTGCCCACCGCGTGGCAGATCGAGTTGATCGACCAGGTCACATGGTGCAGCAGGCCCACCCGGACGAGTGAGCCCCAGAAGAAGCCGGTGAACGCGCCCCACCACGACATCGTCGCCAGGCCGCCGATCAGCGGCGGAAGGGCCAGGGAGAGCATGGTCCAGTAGATGAACTGACGCGAGATCGCGCGGATCGCCGGGTCCTTGATCAGATCCGGCGCGTACTTGTCCTGCGGGGTCTGCTCCTCGTCGAACATCCAGGCGATGTGAGCCCACCACAGGCCCTTCATCAGCGCCGGAACCGTCTCGCCGAAGCGCCAGGGCGAATGCGGGTCGCCCTCGGCGTCCGAGAACTTGTGGTGCTTGCGGTGGTCGGCGACCCAGCGCACGAGGGGCCCCTCCACCGCCATCGAACCGGCGATCGCCAGCGCGATCCGCAGCGGGCGTTTCGCCTTGAAGGAACCGTGCGTGAAGTAGCGGTGGAAGCCGATCGTGATGCCGTGGCAGCCCAGGTAGTAGAAGAAGACCAGCAGGCCGAGATCCAGCCAGCTCACCCCCCAGCCCCAGGCCAGAGGCACCGCCGCGACCAACGCGAGGAACGGGACGGTGATGAAGAGCAGAAGCGTGATCTGTTCGAGCGACCGCTTCTGCTCGCCGCCCAGCGTGGCGGAGGGGAGCGGGGTGTCACGGTTCGCCTGCGGGGCGTCGTCGATCACATCGGAGCGCGTGGTCATGGGCGTCCCCTGTGGGGTTCGAGGGTGAAGGCAGATGTCCGGGGAGAGGGTTGAGCCAGAAGTCCGGGGTACGGATCTCAGGGTCCTCCCGTTATCCGACGAGAGTACCTACGCTTCCGTAACCTACGGCGTCGTAAGTATGGCAGCGCGTAGCCCGTCGGCAAGAGCCCGTGAGCCTGCGCGTCCACATGGACACCTATCCTTGGAGTCGGTCGGACAGCGCGGTCCGTTCTGATTTCTTCCCGGATGCCACGTCCCTAAGCGGCACCCGCCGCGCGGTCGCCACCCGGGTTCCCTCCCAGACGAGCTTCAGACGAGCTTCCACACTCTTCGGACGAGCTTCAACACTGCAAGGAGCCGCACCTGTGAGCAGTGCCGACGACCAGAACACCATGACCAGCAGCGAGCTGCGCGCCGACATCCGCCGCCTCGGCGATCTGCTCGGCGAGACCCTCGTCCGGCAGGAAGGCCCGGAACTGCTGGAACTGGTCGAGAAGGTCCGCCGACTGACCCGTGAGGACGGCGAGGCCGCCGCCGAGCTGCTGCGTGGCACGGAGCTGGAGACCGCGGCCAAGCTGGTCCGCGCCTTCTCGACGTACTTCCATCTGGCGAACGTGACCGAGCAGGTGCACCGCGGCCGCGAGCTGCGCGCCAAGCGCGCCGCGGAGGGCGGCCTGCTCTCCCGCACGGCCGACCGGCTCAAGGACGCCGACCCCGAGCACCTGCGCGAGACGGTCAAGAACCTCAATGTCCGTCCGGTGTTCACGGCTCACCCGACGGAGGCCGCGCGCCGTTCGGTCCTGAACAAGCTGCGCCGTATCGCCGCGCTGCTGGAGACCCCGGTCATCGAGGCCGACCGCCGCCGGTACGACACCCGGCTGGCGGAGAACATCGACCTGGTGTGGCAGACCGACGAGCTGCGTGTGGTGCGTCCGGAGCCCGCGGACGAGGCCCGCAACGCCATCTACTACCTGGACGAACTGCACGCCGGCGCGGTCGGCGACGTACTGGAGGATCTGACGGCGGAGCTCGAGCGCGTCGGCGTCCAGGTCCCGGACGAGACGCGACCGCTGACCTTCGGCACCTGGATCGGCGGTGACCGGGACGGCAACCCGAACGTCACCCCCGATGTCACCTGGGATGTGCTGATCCTGCAGCACGAACACGGCATCAACGACGCGCTGGAGCTGATCGACGAGCTGCGGGGCTTCCTGTCGAACTCGATTCGCTACACGGGTGCGACGGAGGACCTGCTGGACTCGTTGCGGACGGATCTGGAGCGGCTGCCGGAGATCAGCCCGCGTTACAAGCGGCTGAACGCGGAGGAGCCCTACCGGCTGAAGGCGACCTGCATCCGGCAGAAGCTGGAGAACACCAAGCAGCGCCTGGCCAAGGGCACCGCGCACGAGGACGGGCGGGACTACCTGGGCACGGCCGAGCTGCTGCGGGATCTGACGCTGATCCAGACCTCGCTGCGCGAGCACCGTGGCGCACTGTTCGCGGACGGCCGGATGAACCGGACGATCCGCACGCTGGCCGCGTTCGGTCTGCAGCTGGCGACCATGGACGTACGCGAGCACGCGGACGCCCACCATCACGCGCTCGGCCAGCTCTTCGACCGCCTCGGCGAGGAGTCCTGGCGCTACGTCGACATGCCCCGCGACTACCGTGCCAAGCTCCTCGCCAAGGAGCTGCGGTCCCGGCGGCCCCTCGCCCCCACTCCCGCGCCGCTCGACGCCGCAGGTCACAAGACCCTTGGCGTGTTCGGGACGGTCAAGAAGGCGTTGGAGATCTTCGGGCCGGAGGTGATCGAGTCGTACATCATCTCGATGTGCCAGGGTGCCGACGATGTGTTCGCGGCGGCGGTCCTCGCCCGTGAGGCGGGGCTTTTGGACCTGCACGCGGGCTGGGCGAAGATCGGCATCGTGCCGCTGCTGGAGACCACCGACGAGCTGAAGGCCGCCGACACCATCCTGGAGGACATGCTCTCCGATCCCTCCTACCGGCGCCTGGTCGCGCTGCGCGGCGACGTCCAGGAGGTCATGCTCGGCTACTCCGACTCCTCCAAGTTCGGCGGCATCACCACCTCGCAGTGGGAGATCCACCGCGCCCAGCGCCGGCTGCGCGACGTCGCCCACCGCTACGGCGTACGCCTTCGCCTGTTCCACGGCCGCGGTGGCACCGTCGGCCGCGGCGGCGGCCCCTCGCACGACGCGATCCTCGCCCAGCCCTGGGGCACCCTGGAGGGCGAGATCAAGGTGACCGAGCAGGGCGAGGTCATCTCCGACAAGTACCTGGTGCCCTCGCTCGCGAGGGAGAACCTGGAACTGACGGTCGCCGCCACCCTGCAGGCCTCCGCCCTGCACACCGCGCCCCGCCAGTCGGACGAGGCGTTGGCCCGCTGGGACGCCGCGATGGACGTCGTCTCGGACGCCGCGCACGCCGCCTACCGCAGGCTGGTCGAGGACCCCGACCTGCCCGCGTACTTCTTCGCCGCCACCCCCGTCGACCAGCTCGCCGACCTGCACCTCGGGTCGCGGCCCTCCCGTCGTCCCGACAGCGGGGCCGGGCTGGACGGGCTGCGGGCGATCCCGTGGGTGTTCGGCTGGACCCAGTCCCGGCAGATCGTGCCCGGCTGGTTCGGCGTCGGCTCCGGGCTCAAGGCGCTGCGCGAGGCCGGCCTGGACACCGTGCTCGACGAGATGCACGGCCAGTGGCACTTCTTCCGCAACTTCCTGTCCAACGTCGAGATGACGCTGGCCAAGACCGACCTGCGGATCGCCCGCCACTACGTCGACACGCTGGTGCCGGACGAGCTGAAGCATGTGTTCGCCACCATCGAGGCCGAGCACGAGCTGACGGTCCGCGAGGTGCTCCGCATCACCGGCGGCGAGAAGCTGCTGGACACCAACCCGGTCCTGCAGCAGACCTTCGCCATCCGCGACGCCTACCTGGACCCGATCTCCTACCTCCAGGTCGCCCTCCTCAAGCGCCAGCGCGACGAGGCGGCCGCCGGTGCGGAGGCGGACCCGCTGCTGTCGCGGGCGCTGCTCCTGACGGTGAACGGTGTGGCGGCGGGACTGCGCAACACCGGCTGACCTTGAGGGAATTGGCGGTGCCCCCGTGGTCGTACGAGCACGGGGGCACCGCTTTTCGCATGTCAGGCGTTGTTCGCCTTGCGGCGGCGGATCACCAGGTAGCCGCCCGCCGCGACGAGCGCGGCCGCCGCGGCCGAGAGGGCGCCGACGGGTGCGCTGCTGCCGGTCTCGGCGAGGTCGCCGCCGCCCTGTGCGGACGGGGAGGAGGACGCCGAGGGGGCCGCCTCGGCGCTTTCACCGGAGGCGGGCGAGGTGGGGGACGCGCTCGCTCCGGCCGTGCTCGACGGGGAGGCGGACGAAGACGGCGTGGAGCCGCCCTCCTGCTCGTCCGTGCAGTCGGTCCAGAAGACCTTGTGCTTGGCCGCGCCCTTCTCGCCGTCGAAGTTCCAGAACAGCTTGTAGTGGCCGTCGGGCAGGGACAGTTCGTTCGTGCGGCCGTGGCCCTCGGCGTCCAGCGTGAGCGCGCCGGACTTCACGGTCTCGCCCTTGGTCGCGGCGGTCGGGGCCCAGGCCTCGATGTGCCAGTCGACCTGCTGGACGCCGTCGAAGCCGAAGGCGTCGAGGTAGAAGGTGCAGACGTGCGGCTCGTTCTTGCGGAGCTCCTCGCCGGTGGTGGCGTCGTGGATCTTTACGGTGCCGTTGTCGCCGGGAGCGGTGGCGTGGGCCGAGGGGGCGATGAGCAGTACGGCGGATGCGCCGGCGACGAGAGCGCCGGCGCGCGTGAGGCTACGCATGGGCAGTCCATCTTCGAGAAGAGAAACGGAAGACGTGGAGGGGGCGGCTCAGCCTCCTGTTCCGCTGACCATCGGTCAAGCAGAAGAAAATCCCTCCTGCGCCATGTGCCATGTATCGCCCCAATAGTCACGGATAACAATCAGGGAACGCACAGATCTTCCATGGATGTGAAGGCGATCTCCGACCGGGATCCGCAGATCAGAGCGCCAGGAACGTGACCGTCAGCTGAGCGATCCCCAGCCCCGCCATCACCCACGCCACGCGTGTGAGGCGCAGGCCGCCCGCGACCACCACCGAGGCGAGCAGCAGGGCGCCCGCGAGGGGCACCCAGGCGTAGAGGAGCCCGGCCGGGCCGCTGCGGACGACGTCGCTGCTGCCGGGTTTCACCGTGACGGTGTACGTCTGGCCCTTCTTCACCGCCACCGACTGCTCGATGGTGACGCGGGCCCGCGCCTTCGAACCCGCCGACGTCGGCGTGTACGGCCCCGTGCAGCGCTCGCCCGAGCACGCCTTCACGGTCATCGTGCCCTGCTCCCGGCCCTTGCCCAGCATCACGTGCTGGGCGGTGCCCCAGGAGGCCCAGACGCCCGCGATCAGGATCAGTCCCGCGACCGCACCCATTGCCGCGAGCCGTCCGAACCGCAGGGCCGTGTGGGTGCTCTGACGGGAGCCTCGACTTGCGGTGACGGCAGGCATGGCCGGGATCATTGGCCATGGCCGTGCGCTCGGTCAACTCCCGCGGGGCGCGGTGGGCGGACAAGTCGGCAGTTGTACGAGTACGTCGACCGGCTGCGAGCTGTGCGCGCCGCCTACGAGTTGTACGTGCTCTGCGCCCGCTCCAGGCCCTCGATCACGAGGCACTCTGCGGCGTCCGCCGCGCGGTCCACGAAGTAGTCCAGCTCCTTGCGCTCCGCCGACGCGAAGTCCTTCAGCACGAAGTCGGCGACCTGCATCCGGCCCGGAGGGCGCCCGATGCCGAACCGCACCCGGTGGTAGTCCGGACCCATCGCCTTCGTCATCGACTTCAGCCCGTTGTGGCCGTTGTCGCCGCCGCCGAGCTTGAGCCGCAGCACGCCGTAGTCGATGTCCAGTTCGTCGTGGACGGCGACGATGTTCGCCACCGGCACCTTGTAGAAGTCCCGCAGCGCGGTCACCGGGCCGCCGGACAGGTTCATGTACGACATCGGCTTGGCCAGGATCACCCGGCGGTTCGCCGGACCGGGCGGGCCGATGCGCCCCTCGATCACCTGCGCCTGTGCCTTCCCGGCCCGCTTGAACTTCCCGCCGATCCGTTCCGCCAGCAGGTCGGCGACCATGAAGCCCACGTTGTGCCGGTTCTTGGCGTACTCGGGGCCGGGGTTGCCGAGGCCCACGATCAGCCACGGGGCGTTGGCGTCGGTCGTCACGTCCGCTTCTCCTTCATGCCAGACCTTCATGCGAGGCTCGTACGACGCTCTGCTCGTACGACGCACTGCCCGTACGGCGCTTTGCTCGTACGACGCTTTATACGCGTCAGCCGCCGCTCCCTCGCGGAGCGGCGGCTGACGGACGGGAATCCGGGAGGATCAGGCCTCGGCGGCCTCGGTCTCGCCCTCGGCACCCTCGGCGGCCGGCTCCTCGGCCTGGGCGGCCAGGACCTGCAGGACGACGGCGTCCTCGTCGATGGCCAGCGTGGTGCCCGCGGGGAGCGGGATGTCCTTGGCGTGGACGGAGGCGCCGGCCTCGAGGCCCTCGACGGAGACGGTGACCGACTCGGGGATGTGCGTGGCCTCGGCCTCGACGGTCAGGGTGTTGAGCACGTGCTCCAGCAGGTTGCCACCGGCGGCCAGCTCGCCCTCGGTCTGGACCGGGATCTCGACGGTGACCTTCTCGCCGCGCTTCACGAGGATCAGGTCGACGTGCACGAGGTAGCCCTTGATCGCGTCACGCTGGACGGCCTTCGGGATCGCCAGCTCGGTCTTGCCCTCGATGTCCAGGGAGAGCAGGACGTTCGGGGTGCGCAGCGCGAGGAGCAGGTCGTGGCCCGGGAGCGTCACGTGGACCGGCTCGGCACCGTGGCCGTAGACAACGCCGGGAACCTGGTTCTCGCGGCGGATGCGGCGGGCGGCGCCCTTGCCGAACTCGGTGCGGGTCTGGGCGGCGAGCTTGACCTCGGACATGTTCACTCCTCGTAGATCTTGGCGATTGCGATCCCCCGCTCGAACGAAGTCCAGAGCTTGGGGGAGGTCACCCGGCCATATGAATCGGCCTGCTACGAAGAGCGCGTCGATAACGGATCGCCGTACCCGCCTTGAAGCGGTACGGCCTCCCTCGCCGAGCAACTGTGACAGCTTACGCGGCAGGGAGGCCGTACAAGAAATCGATCTAGGAGATCGAGGGGTTCGAGGGCTTACTGCTCCTCGAACAGGCTCGTCACCGAGCCGTCCTCGAAGACCTCACGCACCGCGTTCGCGATGGTCGGGGCGATCGACAGCACCGTGATCTTGTCGAGCTCCAGCTCGCCCGGGGTCGGCAGGGTGTCCGTGAAGATGAACTCGCTGACCTTGGAGTTCTTCAGACGGTCGGCCGCGGGACCAGAGAGCACGCCGTGCGTGGCCGTCACGATGACGTCCTCCGCGCCGTGCGCGAACAGCGCGTCGGCGGCGGCGCAGATGGTGCCGCCGGTGTCGATCATGTCGTCGACGAGCACGCAGACGCGGCCCTTCACGTCACCGACCACCTCGTGGACGGTGACCTGGTTGGCGACGTCCTTGTCGCGGCGCTTGTGCACGATGGCCAGCGGGGCGTCGAGACGGTCGCACCAGCGGTCGGCGACGCGCACCCGGCCGGCGTCCGGGGACACGACGGTGAGCTTCGACCTGTCGACCTTGGCGCCCACGTAGTCCGCGAGGATCGGCAGCGCGAAGAGGTGGTCGACCGGGCCGTCGAAGAAGCCCTGGATCTGGTCGGTGTGCAGGTCGACCGTGAGGATGCGGTCCGCCCCGGCCGTCTTCATCAGGTCCGCGATCAGACGCGCCGAGATGGGTTCACGTCCGCGGTGCTTCTTGTCCTGCCGGGCGTAACCGTAGAAGGGCACGATGACCGTGATGCTCCGGGCGGAGGCCCGCTTCAGAGCGTCGATCATGATCAGCTGCTCCATGATCCACTTGTTGATCGGAGCCGTGTGGCTCTGCATCAGGAAGCAGTCGGCGCCGCGGGCGGACTCCTGGTAGCGGATGTAGATCTCGCCGTTCGCGAAGTCGAAGGCCTTCGTCGGGACGACCCCGACACCCAGCTTGTGGGCGACCTCCTCGGCAAGCTCGGGGTGGGCGCGGCCGGAGAAGAACATCATCTTCTTCTCGCCGGTCGTCTTGATCCCGGTCACAGCACTGTCTCCTCAGAGGTTTCTCAGCTGGGTGTTGAGAGGACATCTCCACTGGGCGTGAGGGGTCGTCTCAGCTGGGGGTGCGGGTGCACGGTGCGGTGTGCACTTATCACGGTACGCCGTGTCGGACGTGCCCGTTTCCGGTCAGGCTTCGCCTTCCGGCTCCCGGGAAGCCGCCTCCGCCGCCTTCGCGGCCGCGCTCCCCGGACGCTTGCGAGCCACCCAACCCTCGATATTCCGCTGCTGGCCACGGGCCACGGCCAGCGAACCGGGCGGCACGTCCTTGGTGATGACCGAGCCCGCCGCGGTGTACGCGCCGTCCCCGACCGTGACAGGAGCCACAAACATGTTGTCCGAACCCGTGCGGCAGTGCGAGCCGACCGTCGTGTGGTGTTTGTCCTTTCCGTCATAGTTCACGAAGACACTGGCGGCACCGATGTTCGAGTAGTCGCCGATCGTCGCGTCGCCCACGTAGGACAGGTGCGGGATCTTGGTGCCCTCGCCGATCGTCGCGTTCTTCGTCTCGACGTACGTGCCGACCTTGGCCTTCAGTCCGAGGCGGGTGCCCGGACGGAGATACGCGTACGGGCCCACGCTCGCCTGCGGCCCGACCTCGGCGCTGTCGGCGACGGTGTTGTTGACACGGGCGCCGGCCCCCACCTTGGTGTCCTTGAGGCGGCAGTTGGGGCCGACCTCGGCGCCCTCGCCCAGGTGCGTGGCGCCCTGGAGCTGGGTGCCCGGGTGTACGAGCGCGTCCTGCTCGAAGGTGACGGTGACGTCGACCCAGGTGGTGGCCGGGTCGACGACGGTCACTCCGGCGAGCATGGCCTGCTCCAGCAGCCGGTCGTTGAGGATGCGGCGGGCCTCGGCGAGCTGGACGCGGTTGTTGATACCGGCGATCTCGCGGTGGTCGGCGGCGACGGCCGCACCGACGCGGTGCCCGGCCTCGCGCAGGATTCCGAGGACGTCGGTCAGGTACTCCTCGCCCTGGCTGTTGTCCGTCCGCACCTTGCCGAGCGCGTCCGCGAGCAGTTGGCCGTCGAAGGCGAAGACACCCGAGTTGATCTCGCGGATGGCCCGCTGCGACTCGCTCGCGTCCTTGTGCTCGACGATCGCGGTGACCGCGCCGCTGACGCCGTCCCGCACGATGCGGCCGTAGCCGGTGGCGTCGGGGACCTCGGCGGTGAGCACGGTGACGGCGTTGCCGTCCTGTGTGTGCGTGGCGGCGAGGCGCCGGAGGGTCTCGCCACTGAGCAGCGGGGTGTCGCCGCAGACCACGACGACGGTGCCGTCGACATGGCCGCCGAGCTCTTCGAGGCCCATCCGCACGGCGTGCCCGGTGCCGTTCTGCTCGGCCTGCACGGCCGTGCGTACGGCGGGGTCGATCTCGGCGAGATGCGCGACGACCTTCTCGCGGGCGTGCCCCACGACCACGACCAGGTTCTCGGGCTCCAACTCGCGCGCGGCCGCGAGCACATGACCCACCAGGGAACGGCCACACAGTTCGTGCAGAACCTTCGGTGTGGCCGACTTCATACGGGTGCCCTCACCCGCTGCAAGAACGACGACGGCTGCCGGGCGATTGGCGCTCACGGGTATGCCCTTCGGCTTCGGATGGGGGGTTTTGACACCCGCAGGATACCGGGGCGTATCAGGAGGGACATGAGAGCGGGCCCTGACGGAACTGTCAGGGCCCGAACCGAGCATGGCTCCCCCGCCAGGACTCGAACCCGGACAGATGGCACCAAAAGCCACAGTGCTGCCAATTACACCACGGGGGATTGAACGCGACCAAGCTGGACATTTGGTCAGGTCGCCGAGTGGGCACCCAACACTATGCCGTACCGGGTGCCTTCCATGCGACGGCGATCGTGCAGATCGGCGATCTGTCGAAAAGTGGATCGCGAGGCAACCCCGGCAGGCGTCTCCGGTGCGTGCCGTCACGGGCGTGCGGCCGCACGGAATGTGGACTTCCGGGGGTGGGTCGTGAGTGATTCAGCAGTTCGAGGGATATTGGCGGGTTTCGCTTCTGTTCGATTACGGAGGGTGGTGTAGGCCAGTACGTGAAACTCGCCGGAAAAGGGGCGGGGGGCGACCGTAGGCTGGAGGCATGACCACGACGGGGGAAGAGCACACCACGGCCGGGACCGGGCCGTGGTGGTGGGTCAGGTGGCGCGGTGCGGTGCTGGATGCGGGACTCGCGACGGCGTCCGCGGTGGAGTGCGCGGGGGAGGGGATCCGGTTCGCGCATGACGCGGGGCTGCCTGTTCCGGTGGGAGTGGGGTTCGGGCTGATCGCCGGGTCCGTGCTGCTGCTGCGGCGGAAGTGGCCGATCGCCGTTGTCCTGGTCTCCATCGCCATCACGCCTGCCCAGATGGGGTTCCTGATGGGGCTCGTCGGGCTGTACACGCTCGCCGCATCCGAGCTGCCGCGGCGGATCATCGGGGCGCTGGCGGGGATGTCGTTCGCCGGGATGCTGATCGTCACTTTTGTGCGGGCGCATCAGGGAGTGGTGCGCGGGGACGTGACCATGGGGGACTGGTTCGTCCCCTTCATCTCCATTACGACGGCGATCGGGATGACCGCGCCGCCCGTGCTGCTCGGGCTGTACGTGGGGGCGCGGCGTCGGCTGATGGAGAGCCTGCGGGAGCGGGCGGACTCGCTGGAGCGGGAGCTGCAGCTGCTCGCCGAGCGGGCGGAGGAGCGGGCCGAGTGGGCGCGGAACGAGGAGCGGACGCGGATCGCTCGGGAGATGCATGACGTGGTCGCGCATCGGGTGTCCCTGATGGTCGTCCATGCCGCCGCGCTTCAGGCCGTGGCTCGGAAGGATCCCGAGAAGGCCGTGAAGAACGCGGCGCTGGTCGGGGACATGGGGCGCCAGGCGCTGACCGAGTTGCGCGAGATGCTGGGCGTGCTGCGTACGGGCGACGGACTGGGGGTGCGGGTGCAGTCCGTGCCGCTTGCGGCGGTGGGGGCGGCAGCCGCGGCGGCGGCTTCGCGGGCGGCGGACGACTCGGAGTCCGGGGTCGGAGCCGGGGCCGGGTTCGGGTTCGGCTCCGGGGCCCTGTCCGTGGACGGCCCCTGTCTTGCCGAGCTGGACGAGCTCATCGGGCAGTCGGCGGCTGCGGGGATGGTCGTCGACCTGTCGGTGGAAGGGGATGTGCGGGCGTACGCGCCGGAGGTCGAGCAGACGACGTACCGGGTGGTGCAGGAGGCGCTGACCAACGTCCACAAGCATGCGGCGGGTGCGAAGACGCATGTGCGGCTGGCGCATCGGGTGTCCGAGATCGCGATGCAGGTGGAGAACGAGTGCCCGTCGGAGCCGGAGCCCGGGGCGGGGGCGTCCGTGCTGTTGCCCAGCGGGGGTAATGGGTTGCTGGGGATGAAGGAGCGGGTTGCCGCGCTGGGGGGCGTGTTTGTGTCCGGGCCTACGGATGTGGGTGGGTTTCGGGTGTCTGCGGTGATTCCTGCGGAGGCGTAGGGGGGCCGTGGTGCTGGGCGTTCCGCCGGGGGGTGGGTCCGCCCTGTGGCCGGTGGGTGGTTTCGCCTGTGGCCGGTGGGTGGGGCGGGGCCGTGCCGGTACATCCGCCCCGTCGCCGGTGGCAGATCGCTTGGCCTTCATGGCTCGGTTTGTTGGCAACCACGTAAGCGACGGGGCATGTGATGTACCGGCACGGCCCCTCCCGTGGGTCGGCGACTGCGGGTGCGTGGGGAGTGCCGCCCCTTCCAGCCGGAGGCGTGCGCCGACGACTTCGGGCGGGTGCGTCGGGCGAGCGCGAGTGGGTGCGGGCGTGTGGGGTGCGCATCGGCGGATGCGGGTGAGCGCGTGGGGAGCCTCTCCCCGCTGGGGCGTGCGTCGGCAAATGCGGGCGGGTGCCTCCGGGTGTGCGGTCTCTTGTCCCCAGCCGGGCCGGCATCCCACCCACCCGGCTGGATCCCTCGTTGCACTCTTCATGTCGGGCGGCGCTGGAGATCTTTCAGCCCGTCCAGCGTTTGAGGATGAGGCCGTCAAGGCCGAAGCGGGGGTCTGGGGGCGGCAGCCCCCAGGTGCGGGACGGGTAGGGGCGGCGGGGGCGAGGGGAGTCGCTTTCAGCCGGCGGTGAGGCGGGTGGGCTCTATGCCTGAGAGGAGGGTGGTGAGGGCCGTGTCGATGGTGGGGCCCAGGTACCAGTCTCCGGTGTGGTCGAGGGTGTAGACGCGACCCTCGGCGTCGACGGCGAGGAGTGCCCGGGTGTCGGACTCCTCGCCGAGGGGGCAGACCTCGGTGCCCAGCGCGCGGCCGAGGTCGCCGAGGGTGCGGGCCATGTGGAGGCCGTGCAGGGGGTCGAGATCGAGCGTGGCGGGGGCCAGCTGGCGTCCGGGGCCCGGTGAGGTGACGCGGAGGCCTCCGAATTCCGCCCACGCCTCCACCGCCGCCGGGAACACGGCGTGCCGGTGCCCGGCCGGCGACGCGTGCCCGCGCAGCGCGTCGGCCCAGTATTCGGCCTGCTTTATGTCCCAGCGCCCGGGCTGCCACCCCGCGGAGCGCAGCGCGGCGTCCACGGGGACGGAGAAGCGTGTGGTGGAGGAGCGGTCGGCGTGCATCTGCCCTTCGTTCGTCGAGGGTTGGGACATCGGCGTGGCGGACGCCGTCGTACAGGAGCGGGAGGGGGGTCAGGCTTCCGGCGCGGCAGGGTCGACGATGCGTACACCGAAGTGGTCGCTGAGCGCCGTGCAGGAGCGGCAGGGCGCGGCGAAGCTGCCGTGCAGCGGGTCGCCGTCCTCTCGGATGCGACGGGCGGTGAGTTTGGCCTGTTTGAGGGCTTTGCGGGCCTCGCCGTTCGTCATCGGTTTGCGCGCGGCGCGCTTGCTGCGGGCGGCGTCGATCGAGGCGATGTGGCGGGAGATGAGGATCGCCTCGGCGCAGCGGCCGGTGAAGCGGTCGCGTTGCGCGCTGGTGAGGGTGTCGAGGAAGTCCTGGACGAGGGGGTGCAGGGCGGGGGGCTGGTCGCCGCGCGCCGCCGTACCCGTGAGCGTCGCACCGCGTACGGAGAGGGCGGCGGCGACCGTGGGGAGTATGCCGTCACGGCGGTGCAGAAGGGCGGGGGCCTGGGGTGCCTCGGCGCTGCTCCAGCCGACCCGAGGGTCCCCGGACGTGCCCGTATGCGTCGCGCTCATGATCGTTTTTCCCTCCCGTGCATCCCCCGGTGCGGAGACAGACTGCCAAATGCCGTGGCAGGTGCGGAAGCTGGGGCGGCGCGACACGCCCGGTCTTCGTCGTACGGTCACGGCGGGGTGACGGCAGGTCACGGAACCGGAGGCCCGGTGACCGGTGTCGTTCAACCGCATAGGCTGTCGACATCCACGATCCATACCGCTATTGAGAACGCCGCAGGGGGCAACCGCCATGACGACAGGTCGGCTCGGGCAGCAAGCCGCGCCGCCGAACGCGGCCTACGCCGGGCAGGTCGTGCATTTCCCGGATCCGGTCCGGGCTGCCCGTCACCCCAGAGGTGTACGGGTCGACGAGCACGGCTACCCCGACTTCTCGCTCTACGCGCGTGCCGCCGCGGAGATCGCCGAGCCCCCCGAGGGCTTCGGCGTCGACGAACTGCGGCTCACGGACTACGTCTCCGCGAACGCCGCGCTGGCCGCCACCGGTCACGACCTGTGGGACACGATCCCGTCGGTGGCCACCCCGCACGGCTGGACCTGGCACCACGTGCAGGGCGGTCGGCGGCTCGAGTTGGTGCCCGTCGAGGTCAAGGCGTTGCTGCGGCATCACGGTGGTATCGCGACGTCGGCCGTCGACCACAACAAGCGGGGCACGCGGCCGTTGCAGGAGACGCGGCCCGCGCACTTCGGGCTGCCGAAGTCGGCTGTGGCGGTGACGGAGCAACAGGTGCTGGGGGTCGAGGAAGACCTCGGGTACCGGTTGCCGGGTGCGTATCGGTCGTTCCTCAAGGCGGCCGGGGGGTGCGCGCCGGTCGGCGCCGCGCTCGACGCCGAGCTGGGTCTCCTGGTGGACCAGCCCTTCTTCACCGTGCGTGACGAGGCCGCCGTCAATGACCTCGTCTACGTCAACAAGTGTCTGCGCGACCATCTCACCAAGGATTACTTGGGCGTCGGGTTCGTGCAGGGCGGGCTGTTGGCCGTGAAGGTCAGGGGTGAGGGGATCGGTTCGGTCTGGTTCTGCGCGTACGACGATGCCCGCGACCAGGACGCCTGGGTGCCGGCCGAGCGGGTGCAGCGGCTGCTGCTGCCCTGCGGTGACGACTTCGACCAGTTCCTGTCCCGGCTCGCGGGCAATCCGCCCGAGTTGGAGACGGTGGCGAACCTGATGGTGGACGGCGGCTTCGCGCGCGCCGTGCCCGTCTCTTCAGTGTCTTCGGTGGGGGAGTGAACTTCCGATGGTGACCTTCGCGCAGGCGCAGGAGCGCGCGGAAGAGTGGATCAACGGGGACGTGGCCTCGTATCAGCATCGTGAGGTGCGGGTGCGGGAGTTCGAACTCGGGTTCGTGGTGTGGGCCGAGGACCGGGCCGAGGGGCCGCGCTCCGACGGGGGCGCGCAGCGGCTCGTCATCGCGCGCGACAGCGGGGAGGCCACGCTGTGGCCCGCGCTGCCGGTGGGCGAGGTGATCCGCCGGTACGAGGAGGAGTACGGGGTGCCGGCCGCGGCGCCCGAGCCCTCGCCGGCGCCTCCGGCCCGGGTCGATCTGAACCAGACTTCCTTCTTGTTGAGTCCTCCGGAGTGGTTGCAGGAGGCCGCGGACAAGTTGGGGATCCCGGATCGGCGGGCAGGCGCCGGGGCGTCCGACGGGGCGGGGTCTCGTCCCGCTGCCGCTGCCGCCTCTGCGGGCGGGGACGCGCCCTTGGGCGGCGGGTCCGTCAATGGGGCTTCCGGGAGCGGGAGTTCGGTGCCGGGTGCGCCGGGGCAGCCGGGCGCGCACGCGGCGCCTTCCGCGCCGGGGGTGCCGTCGGCTCCCGGTGGGGGTGCGCCGTGGCCTGCGGCGGCCGCCGACGAGCCGGGTTCGGGTCCGCAGGACGCCGTGACGCCGGGTGTGCCCTCCGCGGCAACCCCGTGGGCGGGGACCGACACGAACGCCGACGCCGGTGACGACCGCTCCGTGCCGCTGCCGGCGACCGTGTTCGCGCCGCCGCTCACCGATGCCGACGACACCCCGCCGCCGGCCGCGACGCCGGACGCCAAGACCGCCCTGATGTCCGGGGGCAGCCAACTTCCGCGCACGGCACTGGCGCCCGCGGTCGACGACCCGAACGCGCCGCCGCCGTCCGGCCCTTCGCAGGGTCCTGGTGCGCCTCAGGGCGCAACGCCGCCGGTCGCGCCGTCCTACGGGTATCCGCAGGGGCCCGGGGGTCCGCAGGGCACGCCTCCTCCGGGTGCGCCCGCGTATGGGTTCCCGCAGGGTCCGGGTGGGGTTCCGGGTACGCCGCCGCCCGGCGTGCCGCAGGGTTCGGGCGTCCCGGGTACGCCGCCTCCGGGCGCCCCGGTT